>NZ_VOZH01000045.1:0-19706 GCF_013419875.1 Acinetobacter sp. YH12049
GGAAGCAGATGAAATATTATTGGCGAGATTTTCAAGTCATGACAGCTGATAAAATAGAGCAATGGGTGGAGAGAGTATCAAACCAATTCGGAAAAGAATACATGTTTACTTTTTAATGACAGCTTATAATTTTTTACTTAGCTATGATTTTAATGCGTTGGTTGATGGTCAAAATCCATTTTGGGCAGGCTTAAATCTGGACGATTTTTATTTGATTTATGATCAGCACAACCAGTTGGTTGGAATCTACGGATTATGGAATCAAAAGAGTTTTAAACAAACCCGCGTAATCGACTATTCGCGTTCATTAAAGTTGATGAAGCCTTTTTATAATGCCTATGCGAGTGTGCGTGGTGTATTATCACTGCCAAAAATTCAGGGAACTTTCGATTATTTAATGCTGCATAGTCCACTATGTCATCCTGAACATCTGGATGTATTTGCAAGTTTGGTTTTTCATGCAAAACAGCAGACAAAGCAACGTGGTAAAGAAACCTATTGTATTACTTTGGCAGAGAAGGACCCGCGTATTGAGTGGATGAAAAATACGACCTCACATGTGTTAAAAGCCAAGCACTATTTTCATAGTTTTAAAGCCAATCCATACGCTGCTTTTGATCGTAAACGTATTAGTTATTTTGAAGTTGGGCGTATATAGAGGAAGTGATAACGATCAAAAAATCAATTAAAACTGCCAAATCAATCATTTAAAATCATTCTAATTGTGTACTTATGTAACTGAGTTCTTCAGTATACTGCGCAAAGAATAATCAGAATGAGAAAGACATGTCAAAATTGATATGGGGAATTGGCAGTTTAGCGGTGCTTTCAGCAGCTGTGGTGGGAGGGAATTTATATGCAGATAAATCTCTTGCCCAATTTTATACACAGAATAATTGGTCCGCAGCCGTACAAGATGTTGATGTGAAGTACAGCAATTATCAAATGGGCTTGATGGGTGGAACGGTCGATTGGGTATTAACCCTGAAAACAGACCCGTGTAAACCCAAAGAAGTGATCGTATTGAAGGGTACCGATCAGATTCAACGTGGGTTGAAAGGCTATAACATCAACTCGAATTTTAAGATTGTTCAACAACAAAGTACGTCTGAATATGCCAAGCTTTTTGGTACGGACTTAACGGCAAAAACTTTGGTCAATTGGATTGGTCAAAGTAAAACAGATTTACAGATTCCTGCATTTAAAACGACTGCACAAGGTGCAACAGTACAAGCTGATGCCAGTCAATTGCAAATTCGAATCAATAGTCTACCGGGACAAGCAACGAAGGTATCTGAGCTTTCAATCCATTTACCTGTGGTTCGGTTGAGTGAAGGTCCAATGCAAACCATGGTGCAAAATTTTTCGATGAAAACCAATCAAGGTTTAAATCAGGAAAATCTTGAAAATGGCTTTATTGAAATCCAAGCGGGTTCTATCAAACGTTTAGATCAAAAGTTCTCAGGCGGCATGCGTGGTATGCAACTGCGTTGGGAGACCGAACTAAATAAACATGATGTGGACTTTGAAGGCTATTTAAAAGCCGATGAGATGGATTTCCCAGGTTCACCAGTCACCAAAGATTTCGCACTAAATTTGGCATTGCATAAAGTCAATCTAGATAAAGTTCGTGCATTTAGTGAACTTTTGCATCAGGTGGAAAATTCATGCGATGCAGTGGGTGAATCAAGTGAAGAAATGACTCAAGCTTTCTTAGCAATCGCAAGTCAAGGTTTTGATTTTGAGTCTAAAGATAACTCGATCAGTATTGGTGGAGGTAAAGCCTCTGCAAATGTCGTGGGGAAAGTCATGCCGGGTCACCATGCCTCAATGGAGTCTTTTATTAAAATGGTGCCGAGCTTGCTGGATTTTCAAGCAGACTTAAGTTTTGATAAAAATATGATGACTGCAATCATGAATAACTTTTTGCAATTACAGGGCAAAAGTTTGTCAGGACAGGAAGCTGAAGCCATGTTTGCTGGTTTTGAAACATCAGGGCAAGGCAAGCGCGATGGCAATAATATGGTCATGAGTATGCAATATAAGTTCGGTCAAAAGCTTTTTGGTCAAGCCATACAAAAGAAATAAGCAACAAGTCGTTTAGTTTGAAAATATAAAACCGTCATTGATTGACGGTTTTATATTTTTAGCTGCGGAATCATGATGTTCACTTTATCGGAACACAGCGGCCTAGCCATTGTTGAACAGTTGAAAAGTTGCTAGCGTCAATGGGCAACTAGCCAATCAAAACAACAATAGGAAAGACACGATGTCACACGATTATTTTTTTAGACGGAAACTTGTTCAATCATCCATGCCTAAATGTTCTTGGGTAAAACACAGTCTTATTAGTAGCATTTTTCTGATCGCTGTTCAGTCTACAGCTTTTGCGGGTACTTCAATTTCAGATCAACGTTTGTCGAATGAAACGCAAGGTAAAAAACAATTTAGTTAAGAAACCTTAGATATTATTGAGAGTGAAGCAGCTAAACCCAAAGAAGAGCAGCAGAACAATTCAAATCATAAATCTAATCGTAATAATAAGATCATTCAGGAGACCCAGCTTGAAGGCTCAACCATGAGTGATTATTTGCTTCAAAAGAAAAGGGCAGCGGATCAGGTCGGGTTAATACAATCTCCTGAAGTTGCACCGATTAACCGTATTGTGCTGCAAGAGCGACATGAAAATATTCGAGTAACGTATCCAGATGGAGTCGTGGTTGAAATGAAGCACTGACGTGCTTCATTTCATAGATCAGGAATTTCTAAAGTCAAACCTTAGATTTGTGGATGAGTGATTTTCCATGCACGGTGAATTTTGGTATTACGTTTAAAGTCTAGGCCAATGGTTTCATTGCTGATTTCTTCAACGTCAAACATTGCCATGATCACATCGTCCATCTCAAAACCACGGTAGTTGTTTGAGAAGTAAAGCGTTCCGTCAGTGGTTAAACGGTTCATGGCACGTTTAAGCAAAGACATATGGTCGCGTTGGACATCAAACGTACCATAGAACTTTTTAGAGTTAGAGAATGTTGGTGGGTCAATAAAGATCAGGTCATATTGCTCGTGACCTTCTTTCAACCATTCAAAACAGTCGCTAGAGAAGAACTGATGTTGTTCATCTGCATGATCTACTGTCAAACCATTCAGTACAAAGTTCTCTTTAGACCAGTTTAGGTAGGTATTTGACAAATCGACACTGGTCGTACTTGCTGCACCGCCAAGCGCTGCATGTAAGCTCGCTGTAGAGGTATAGCTATATAAGTTCAGGAAGTGTTTACCTTTGGCTTCTTTGGCAATACGTAGACGCATTTGACGATGGTCAAGGAACAAACCTGTATCGAGGTAGTCTGTTAGGTTCACCAAAATCTTTGCTTTGCCTTCTTGAACGATAAAACGTTTAGACGCAGTACTTTGTTTGGTGTACTGATTTTTACCTTCTTGGCGGGCACGTGTTTTAATGAAAATCGCATCACGACCTAAGCCTGTCACTGCACGAATCGCTTGCAGTGCTAAGTTAAAGCGTTTTTTGGCTTTCTCAGGGTCAATTTTTTTCGGTGGTGCGTATTCTTGTACGTGTAAACGATCACCATACAAATCTACTGCGACATTAAAGTCTGGTAAATCGGCATCATATAAACGTAAACAGAAAATATTTTCTTTAACTGCCCATTTTTTAAGATTCTGCATGTTTTTTTGCAGACGGTTAGTAAAGTCTTCTGCACCTTCAATTTTTTCAAATTGTTGAGGTTCCCAATGCTCGAGGAAAGGCTTTTGAACTGCTGCAGGTTTGACTGTACCAAAACGGACGTAAATTGGGAGCTTACCATTCATCAAACGCAAAATTTGCGGATCATTAAAGGCAAGGACATCGGCCTGTTCAACTTGTGCTGCAATAATCGCAGCAGGCTGATTTGGGAAGTTCTTTTGTAATAATGCCGATAGACCTAAATACAGTGCGCGGTTAGAGGCTTTATCACCTAAACGCTCGCCGTATGGAGGATTAGTGACAACAAAGCTTTTCTTACCTGTTGCTTGGAATTCTGGCCAGTCTGCAAGTGTACGTTCTTCAATTTTAATTTGATCAAGTACAGATTCGAAACCTGCAGCAATAATATTTTGTTTGGTCGCTTTTACCGCTTCCCAGTCTGCATCAAATGCATAGAATTGTGGGAGAGGATTTTCAAGTGCAGCTTTATGACGCTCAGCCGCTTCGCCTTTAATTGACATCCAAAGTTCATGGTCATGACCATTCCAACCATTAAAACCAAAACGACGAACAAGGCCTGGTGCGCGGTCAGTCAAAATCATTAAAGATTCAATGATAAAGGTCCCTGAACCACACATTGGGTCCAAGATAATATCGGGTTGATGTTGTTTAAGTTTTGCTTTCTGTAAGATAGCAGCCGCTAAGTTTTCTTTAATCGGTGCATCTGTCATGTAGCGACGGTAGCCGCGTTTATGCAGAGAGTCACCTGATAAATCTAAGCAATAAGTATGTTCAGTTTTGCCAGCTAATACATACAACGTAATTTCAGGTTGCTTAATGTCAATGCTAGGACGTTTGCCCACAGCTTCCATAAAGGAATCGACCACACCATCTTTGACACGTAAAGTTGCGAACTGAGAATTGACTTTAATGTCACGTTCGATGTGTAAACGAACGGCAAATGTACTTTGTGGTGCAAAAATAAGTGACCAGTCAAAGTTTATTGCACCTTCATAGAGCTCTTCCGCTACATCACGTGCATCATGCGTGAACTCTAATTCATGTGTATGAATTGGAGTGAGTACACGAGAAGCCAAACGTGACCACATGCAAATACGGTATGCATCTTCAAGTGTGCCTTTGAATACAAGACGACCCGGGAACTGTTCAATATTTTGAACACCTAAACCTTCAATTTCCTCGCGGAGTAAGGTTTCCAGTCCATCTGCACAGGTAACCCAATATGTAGAAAGACGCGGTTTCGAATTCATGTAAATTTCCAAAGGCAAAAAAGCAATCGCATATTTTAACGTATTTTCCTGGATTTGGGCGGACGATATTGCGCTGAAACGGGAGAAATATCGGTAGATTTGAATGACTTTACCAAATTTATTCTGCGTACATTGTGAGAAATATCACTTAATGGTACAAAAATTGCTATAACCCTGATCAAAATTCGATCTTTATAATATTGATATCATTAGGGGTATTTATGACAGGGCTGGCAATCAATAGTCAATCAAACGCATTTTCAATTGCAACTTTAATCTATGCGCGCTTACGTCGTGTGTCAGGTCGGGTTATTGACGCATTATATGTGGTTGAGAATGTCGAATACGCACGCTTTGTTTCTAACTTGGCTTTGGAAACGGCCGATCCTGAATTATCTCGTTTGGTTGCGCGGCTTTACAGCGAGTTGAATTTGCATGAAGCTGCAGTTTCAGCACAAGAAGAACCAATAGTTAGCTCAGTTCAATCTGAAACAGCAGAAATTTTAATGAGCGAACCGACTGCGGAAGATATCTATAAAGCACAGGTTGCACATCGTTATATTGGCGCATTGCGTTAATTCAATCCCGCTGTGAGCAGCAGCATAAATTTCCTGCTGCACACCGCCTGAAGTATCAACCATCTTTCCATGTTTCAAGAGCTGTTGAACTGTGCAGAAGGCGGTTGTTCATAGCTGAACTTTATCTGTTTGAAAGTATTCAATTCAATCAAAAATAAGGACAGATAGAAGTCCTGTTTGAAGGCTTTTTGAAAGGGGAAAGGTGAAGTTTAATTTAAACCGTTTAATTTATCTAATTGAAATGATAGATAGGAATTTGAAAATTCATTTTGAATAACATCATGCGTTTGCATTGAACGTTGAAAACTTCAACTGCCATTTGCCAAGATTCTCTGTATAATGCGTTAACTTAACGATAAGGAATCTCTCATGCACTTGGCGGCATTGCATACACCGAGCCAGATTCAACTCAACCAAGATGGTAACTTAAAACATTTCCTCACCATCGAAGGCCTTTCTAAAGAAACTCTCACAAAAATATTGGACACTGCACAGTCCTTTTTTAATGACCAAAATCAGCTGATTACCAACAACCTTTTAGAAGGTCGTACGGTGATGAACCTGTTTTTTGAAAATTCAACACGTACCCGTACCACTTTTGAAGCGGCAGCAAAACGCCTGTCTGCAAACGTATTGAACATTGATATTGCACGTTCAAGTACATCAAAAGGCGAGACACTGCGTGATACCTTGTGGAATTTAGAGGCGATGGCGACCGACATTTTTGTGGTTCGTCATTCATCGTCAGGCGCGCCGCACTTTATTGCCAAAGATGTTTGTCCGCATGTGGCAATCATCAATGCAGGCGATGGCCGTCATGCGCATCCAACGCAAGCCATGTTGGATATGTTGACGATTCGCCGTGAAACCAAAAAGAATTTTGAAGACATTTCCATTGCCATTATTGGCGATATTAAGCATTCGCGTGTTGCCCGTTCAGATGTCGCTGCATTGCAAACATTGGGCTGTAAAGATATTCGTGTCATTGCGCCAAATACTTTGCTGCCTTACGGTTTTGATGATTATGGCGAAGGCATTCGTTTGTTCAACAATATGGAAGACGGCATTCAAGACTGCGACGTGATTATTACTTTACGTATTCAAAATGAACGTATTGATTCTCCTGCGCTGTCATCTCAAGCTGAATTCTACAAAATGTACGGTTTGAATAAAGAACGCTTGGCTTTGGTAAAACCTGACTGCATCGTGATGCATCCGGGACCAATGAACCGCGGTGTTGAAATTGACTCGAGTATTGCCGATGGTGCTCAGTCCGTGATTTTACATCAGGTGACCAACGGTATTGCGGTGCGTATGGCGGTACTGGCTTTGGCGATGCAAGGTCAGCTGCAAGAAAAAGGTTTAATTGAAGCGATTGCGGTTTAAGGGATAGTCATGAGTATTGTTAAAGTTGAAAATGTACGTGTCTTAGATCCAATCAATCAAACTGACAGCGTACAGACGGTTTATATTGAAAATGGCCGATTGGTTGCCGAAAGCAATGCCGCTGAAACCATTGATGGTCAAGGCAAATGGCTGATGCCAAGTATGGTTGATCTCTGTGCGCGTTTGCGTGAGCCGGGTCAGCAGCAGCATGGCACTTTAAAGTCAGAAGGTAAGGCTGCACGTGCGAATGGTATTTTGCATGTGTTTACCCCGCCTGACTCAAAACCGATTGTGCAGGACAATGGCGCATTGATTCATGGCCTGGTGGAAAAAGCCATGATTGATGGTGGCATTTATCTGCAGGTGATTGGCGCGCAAACTCAAGGCTTGTTAGGCAAGCAGCCTGCGAATATGGCGGGTTTGAAAAAAGGTGGCTGTACTGCGGTATCGAATGCTAATGCGCCATTTATGGACGATGATGTGGTGATTCGTACCTTGGAATATGCTGCGGGTCTGAACATGACCGTTGTGTTCTATGCCGAAGAACCGCAGATTGCCAAAGATGGCTGTGTGCATGAAGGCTTTGTCGCATCTCGTCAAGGTTTACCGATGATCCCTGCATTAGCGGAAACCGTAGCCATTGCAAAATATTTACTGATGATTGAAGCCACTAAAGTGCGTGCGCATTTTGGTCTGTTGTCATCAGGCGCATCTGTTGAATTGATTAAACATGCTAAAGCGAAAGGCTTACCGGTGACTTGCGATGTAGCCATGCACCAATTGCATTTAACGGATCAGTTGATCGACGGCTTTAATTCACTTGCGCATGTGCGTCCGCCGCTGCGTTCTGAGCAAGATAAAGACTTGCTCCGCCAAGCAGTGAAAGACGGTGTAATTGACGCGATTTGTACGCATCATGAGCCACTGAGCAGCTCTGCGAAAATGGCGCCTTTTGCTGAAACACAGCCCGGTTTTACCGCATTTGATACCTTTGTACCTTTTGGTATTCAACTGATTCAAGAAGGTCTATTAAGCCCACTGGAATGGGTTGAGAAAGTCACACTCGCACCTGCTAAAGTAGCCAATATGCAACAACGTTGGACAGATGAAGCGGGTTGGGTGCTTGTCGATCCAGAACTTGAGTGGACTATTAATAAAGACACGATTGTCTCAAATGGTAAGAACACACCATTAATTCAGCAAACGGTAAAAGGTAAAGTAGTTCACGCTTTTTATGCCGTTTAAGCGCACGCTCAACATGGAAATTTGTTGATTCTCAGAATTTTGATTAGACATTAAAAAGTCAGCTTCGGCTGGCTTTTTTAGTGAAGATTGAAAATAAAAGAAGAAATTAAAGCGTTGACAAGTCCGAACAAATTATTACATTTGATCAAAAAATAAGCATATAAACTGAAGTACATATGAAAATAATGACAACTGCATGGAGTACAAATATGAGTATAGATTTATTAGCGCTGATTAAGCAGCACGTCTCCTCGATTGTGCTGGACGGTGATACACAATATTTAACTGAAAAAAATTCAGCCATTAGCCAGTTTATTCCATTCCTGTTAAATATTTTTCGATCCAAACCTGAATTTATTGATGCCTTTCAAAAACAGTTAAATCCACGAATTAGTGATATTTTCTCGGCGAATCCCACATTAAAAGATCAATTTCTGCAACATCTTGGTGGCGGTGCTGCTCCAGCGTCAGAAATAGAGCAGACCTTGAATCATTCGATCGCCCCAACCATAGGGGTGCTTGAAAATGAAGCGGGTTCATCTGATCCTGTCGCAATCACGCATTTACTTGATAATCATGTAGATAGCATTTTGGCGGCACTACCACAATGGGCAGTGCCTTTACTCGCAGGTTTAGGGGTAAACACTGCAGCTGGCCGTACATTACACCAAGCGCCTGTTGTTGAACCAACACCTGTTATCGTTGAAGAAAAACGCTCGAATTGGTTATTACCAATTATTGCGCTGCTTATATTATTGGGTCTGATCGCATTTTGGTTTAAGTCTTGTACTAATAAAGAAGAACCAACCACCTCTGCAACAACGGTTGCACAGCCTGCTGCATCTCAGCCAGCACATTTGCAATTTAGCACCGGTACAGATGGGCAGTTAACCAACTGTCAAATTCAAACTGGTGATTCAAATTATCTTGAAATTTTGCAGCAACAAGTCAAACAGATCTTTAACTTTAATACGGGTTGTGGTGCTTCATCTGATGCCAGTTACCATACGCAATTTATTGATCAAGATACCATTCCAACGGTTCTGCAAAAACTTAAAGGTGTGCCAAATACCACTTTAACCTGGACAGAAAATCAGTTATCGATTTTGTCGCAAAATCCTGCGGATGCTCAAAGCCTTGCCAATCAAATTAAGCCTTTAGCAAAAAATATGACGGTATTGATTCAAGAAGGCGTGAGCGAACAAACTGCAGTAGATAACAGTATTACTGATGCACAAAAAGCATTAGCGAGTATTAACCCTGAACAAGTTCGTGCTCTAGATGTTGCGACTGCGCTGAACTTACAAATTATTAATTTTGCGACAGGTTCATCTGATATTCCTGACGTGAATAAATCGATTTTGGATCAAGCGGCAGCGTTAATGCAGCGCGCAACACAGGTACATCTGACTGTACAAGGTCATACCGACGCTGTGGGTAATGCGGAAGCGAATAAAGCTTTATCGCAAGAGCGTGCACAAGCTGTGGTGGATTATTTGGTGTCGAAAGGCGTTGATCCTGCACAGCTTCAAGCGGTGGGTTATGGTCAAGAAAAACCGGTAGCAGAAAACAGCACCAAAGAAGGTCAATTCAAAAACCGACGTATTGAGTTTGAAGTTTTAAATACCGAGAATGGCAAAGTACGAGATGTTACCAATGAAGGCGTGACTGAAAAGGCCAATTAAAACCGTACTAAATGAGATGATATATAAAAAATCCCTGCACATGCGGGGATTTTTCTCGTCAAAGCGCTGTAATTTTGAGTAAAATACGCCCGAAGAATAAAATCATAATGGTACTTATACAATGAAAAAAATAGTCATCACGAGCCTCATGTTGTCTGCGGCATTAATATCCGGCTGTGATAATTTTAAAAATAAAAAAGATACAGAAGCCAAAACGGAAGCGCCTGCTTTGGAAGATTGGAGTTGTACTGCACAAGCCAATATTGACCAATTGCAAGATCATTTAAAAAAAGAATATCTCAAAGAATTAAACAAAGAAATACGTCAGTCAGATTATGAAGCCGATCAGCAACTCATGGATCTGATTGTAAAAAATCTAAAATTTAACATTCAAAATGTCACGACTTTAACTGAAGATCCTAATAAAGCCAAAACATTGGAATGTAGCAGTCAACTGTTGGTGGTTTTCCCGAAAGGATTACAAAAGCGTGCTGAAAACGCCTTTGCTGAACGACCATGTGACGAAGGCTGTGAAGAACGTGGTAATTATACTTTGAATGATTCACTCGAAGATGGGGAGTCAGGCTTAAGCATGGATAATGATCAGCTTAAAGGGAACTTTAGCTATAGCATCACTAAAACGGACAAAGATGGTTTAAGTTTAAGTGTCCCAAGTCAAAATGACGTAATTGATAGCGTTGTAACAGTGACACGTCATGCGGTGCTATATGCGGCATATAGTGCTCAAAATAAGCGAGACGAAGAATCCTATCAGCAAGGGATGGAGAGTCAATCTCAACAAATGAGCCTTGCACAAAAGGCGATGGATATTCGTAAGAAAGAGCTAGATCAGGATAATGCCAAAGTGGTGGATCGTCTCAATCAGACTTGGGATCGTTTTACTGATGAACAAAAGGCCCAGTTGCAGCAAGATCAAGCGGATTGGTTTGAAAAGCGTGATATCGATTGTAAAGTGCTTGCACAAAAAAGTGTTTATTCATTAAATGAAAGTGAAAAAGAGACTTATCAAAAGCATTCGCAATACTGGGATGAGGCGATGAATACGCAAAATCAAGAGTTGCAATATACCAAATGCTTTAATCAGAAAACTACAGAACGAATTGTATATTTAAACAACGTGTTTAATTGATCTAAAAGAAGAAAAGCCCTCAATTGAGGGCTTTTTTATGAATGTTAGTTTATTGCTTGATGATCAAAACAGGAATTGGGCACTGCGTTAAAATATTTTGTGCCACGCTGCCTAGCATGGCTTTTTTCAAACCAGTACGTCCATGTGAACCCATGATGATTAAGTCAGCAGAGATTTCATCAGCCACTTGTAAAATCCCTTCGGTTGGCGATACACCATGAATCAAACGGGTTTTAACTTCGATACCATCACGTACAAAGGTTTGTTTGATATCTTCTAAACGCAGCTGAGCACTTTTTTCAGCTTGCATAAAATATTCAGTGATTGCAGGTGCCACAGCATAGAAATCGACACCAACGAATGGATCAACAGCAACAACACTGACAATGGTCACTTGTGCATTTTGACTTTTAGCCAAGCTGAGGGCATGTTCAACAGCAGAATATGAAATTGGAGATTCATCCACAGGGACTAAAATTTGTTGATATTGACTCATATCTGCTTCCTTAATATTTTAAATGTTATCAATCTAATCTTGCTCTATTCACGATATTGTATGAATTAGACAAAAGGGTAAGCTTATTAGTGAAGGGTGTGCTGAATACAAAAAAGCCCACATTGTGTGGGCTTAGTCATCTTAAGCTTTTACAACCAACACGGGTAATTCAGTATTGCTGAGTACATCTTGTGCGAAACTACCGAGTAGCATTTTCTTAAATCCTTTGCGACCATGTGAACCCATCACGATCAAATCGGCTTTCACTTCATTGGCTGCTTCTACTACACCTTCAGCAGAAACTTGACCTTTAATAATCTTACTTTGTGCATCTATACCAACTTCAGTCGTGATTTGCACAGCTTCTTTTAATGCAGATTCTGCATTTGCGTAAGCTTGTACGAAATATTCTTTCATGATTGATGAAGAATAATAGAAGTCTGCATCGGTAAATGGGTCTTCAGCAACAAGGCTGATTAAAGTGAGTTGGCTGTTAAACGCCTTGGCAATAATTGCAGCTTTTTTAACTGCAGAAAACGAGATTTCTGAACCATCGACAGGTACTAAAATGTTTTGATATGACATGGAACAATCTCCTGTAATTTTGCTTTTAAACCCTATAGATTATTGATAACACATTGTCGTGAATGGTTCAATTTATTAATCTAAAAAATATTGTAAATTCATAAAATTACATAAATTAATGTCGATAAGTCGTCAAATAAATCTGAGCGAAAAACTCGGACTTTGCTCAAAAAATATTAAAATAAAATCGACTAATTTTCTCGGATTTTGAGCCTAAAAGATCAATATGAACTTTATAAAAATAAGCCTAAACTATATACAGTTTTAAATCTTAGATTTATAACAGAATTGATGCGATTGGATAGTTAGATATGTCATATAAAGTAGGGTTGGTTGTACTCAGCATGTGTTCAGTGTTGCATTTGTCTGGTTGTCAAAACACGCAAAGCAGTACCAAAGTGATTGCAGGTGCATTTAACTTATCGACACAAGTCCAAAAGACCTTTATCAACCTACATGCACCTGACAATGTTATTGTGCAGTCAAATATTCAATATCTACAAAATCCAAATTTAAGCTTGGATATCTATCAACCTGAAATAAGTACGGTTATTGCACCCAGACCAACAATTGTTTGGATCCACGGGGGCGGTTGGGTCTCTGGCTCAAAAGAACATGCAGGGGGATATTTTAAACGGCTCGCAGCCCAAGGCTATAATGTGGTTTCTGTTCAATATCAGTTTGCACCTGACGCCATTTATCCCACACAGCTCAACCAAATAGATGCAGCACTGACGTTTTTGAATCTACATGCAGCACAATATGGCATTGATTCGCAAAATATGTATTTGGCAGGGGATTCTGCAGGTGCAAATATGGCCAGTCATTATGCCGCCTTGGTTACGAATCCAGATTTTGCGAAAGCGTCAAAGATTCAACCTGTATTAAAGCCTTCACAGCTTAAAGGGCTGATTTTACATTGTGGTATTTATGATTTAAACAGCTTTGTAAATACTGCACCCGCAGAGATTGGACTGATCGAGTGGGGCGTCTATAACTTAGTTCAGGCGTATACCGGAGACAAAAAAGATGATGTCGAGTTTTTAACGCATATTTCAACAGCCTCAAATATTAATGCAAATTATCCGCCTGTACTTATCAGCGGTGGCAATAAAGATTTTTTAACCAAAACGCAATCTGAGCCTTTTGTAGAAAAATTGAAGGCAAATAATGTACCTGTGACGGCGGTATTTTATCCAGATTCGAAAGAATATTTGGTACATGAATATCAATTTATGATGAGTAAAAAGGCTAGCCAGCAGACCTTTGATCGCACTTTAGAATTTTTGCAACAACACGTACAGTCCGTTAAAAATTAAAAATAGGCTTAAAATGCTTGCAGAATAATCTTTAACTTAATAACATACCTACCAGTTGGTATGTTTGTTTTGGGATGAATAATGAATTCGGTAACATTGGCGTATGGCTTACTGTCATTGGCGATTATCTCAGAAGTAATTGGTTCGACATTTTTGGTGAAGTCAGAAGGCTTTACCAAACTTGCGCCTTCATTGGCTGTCGCAGTTTTATTCTGTTTGGCATTTTATTTATTGTCTCAGGTGATTAAAGTCATACCACTTGGTATTGCTTATGCCATTTGGGCAGGCGTTGGTATTGTTTTAACCGCACTAATTGGCTACTTTATCTTTCGTCAAAGTTTAGACCTCCCAGCCATGTTAGGGATAGGCCTGATTGTTTCAGGTGTGGTCGTGATCAACCTGTTTTCAACTTCAGCTGGACATTAATATGGATAATCCGCATCAGCGCAAGAAAGAGCCTCAACTGATACGCCAAAGTATTTTGCAGCATGCAATCCGTCTTGCTGCAGATAAAGGTGTCAACGGGGTGTCGATTCAAGCCGTTGCGGATTTAGTTGGGGTTACAAAAGGTGGTGTATTTCATCATTTTTCAAATAAGCAAAAGCTCTTAGAGTCCATGATTGTGATGCTTTTGGCTCAATTAGACGAGGTCGTTGACCGATTAATTGACGAAGACCCTGAGCCATACGGTCGTTTTACCCGAGCCTATATTGAAATTACTTTAGAAAAACAAATCATGGGTTTGCAACAGTCTTGGTCCGCGATTTCGATGACCATGCTGACCGATAAAACTTTTAATGAATATTGGATCGAGTGGATGAACTCACGTTTAGAGCGTCATCATCAGACCGATTCAGATATAGAAATGAAAATTGTTCGTTATGCAGCCGATGGTATTTGGCTCACCGCTTTTACAGAAGTGGAAGACGAAAGTGAAACACAATTATTAAAACAAGAATTAATCGCCCGAACGTATCGAGCGAAATAGACTAAAACACTGTTTGTAAATGTGCGCTTAATTTCTCTTATACTTGAAAATAGCATGTACGGCTAAACCAAAGACCAACCCCCAAAACGCGGAACCAATACCAAAAAATTGTACGCCCGATGCACTAAACAAGAAGGTGAGTAGAGCAGCGTCACGTTCACTCGCTTCTTGGAAAGCAATGACGATGTTGTGTCCAATGGTGCCTAGTAGGGCAATGCCTGCTAAAGCGGTAATAAATATCAATGGGAAAGCGGTTAAGAAACTCACCAAAGTGGCTGCAAACAGGCCCATCAAAATATAAAAGAAGCCACAAGTCATACCTGCGATATAGCGCTTTTTCTCATCGGGGTGGGCTTGGTCATCTAGACTGATGGCCGCACTAATCGCAGCAATATTGACACTAAAACATCCAAATGGCGCGAGTAGCGTTTGGGCTGTACCAGTCCAACCAATCAGTTGATTGACGTGGGGTTGATAACCATAACTTTTAATCATGGCTAAACCCGGTAAATACTGAGAGGCCATATTGATTACAAAGAGTGGTAACGCCAAACCCAGTATTGCTGAGATCGAAAATTCAGGTGTGACCCAAACCGGCTGTGCGAGTTCTAAATTAAGCGCCGGTAATTGAAAGCCAAGTAATAATGGACAAAGCATGATGCCAATGATCACCGTAATGACAATGCTATAACGTGGTAACAGTCGTTTACTGAGGACGTAAGCCGCGAGTAAACCAAGAACGAATGCCCATTCATTTTGTAAACTGACAAATAGCTCAATACCAAATTTAAGGAGTACACCCGCCAACATTGCACTAGTTAGACATTGCGGGATATAGCGCAATATTTTTTCAAAAATGCCTAAAAATCCAAGTATTGCTGTCAATAAGCCACAGACCAAGAAAGCACCTAGGGCGGCATTCATGCTGTAACCATTTGCAGTCGCTAAAATCAGTGCCAGTCCTGCAGTGGACCATGAAGTCGCAACGGGATATTTAAATTTCCAAGACAGAATCAGCCCGCTTAAGCCGATACCCAAACCTAGAGCCCAAAACCAAGAGGTTATTTCTGCTGTGTTGGCACCGAGCAGTTGTGCAGATTGGATCACCAAAACAGCCGAGACACTGATCCCGACTAAGAACGTAATAAAACCTGCAAAAGCAGCTGGAATGGAAAAGTCTTGGAGTAGTTTTTGCATAATGATCGAGCTATGAGTATTGTTGGCGCAGATTTAAGATGACATTTTTCAGGATGATACGCTCAAGCCCTGTACAGTAAAAGTGCTCATCGAGAGATTATGGAAATACTTTATTTATTCACTGATGTTACGCAGTAACATCAGAAGAGCCATTTGATTCAAATAAAAGAACGATACGCGGCAACGTCATTCGCAAGTGTTTGAGACAGGACTACTTCTATTCAAAAATGTTTTTGCGATACTTTGAATAATTAGACGCTAGTGAACGAGTTTTGCGGATGACAATGGTTTTGGGTACTTTTGCCGAAACAAAAGTACCTCCAGCCGAAGGCTAATCCCTTTATTTAAATCCTAGATGTAAGACTCCGTCGAATAGACTTAAAAAGCATTTTAAAAATGCGAAATTACTTTTACGTGCGTAGCATCAATTATTAACAAACGGCACTTTAATAGAACGAATCGACAACCACACATTGTGGATGTTTCATCCTTTTAAAAGTTAAAGGCATCGTAGATTATCCGGAGTTAAAACTTTGAGCTTTGTACTGTATACATATCGTTTACATGGTAGATGTCGCAAGCTTTAGACCAAATCCACAAAATAGAAGGCCAACCGCTGCTACACAGCATGCCGTAAATTTATAACGATGGCTAAAATAGGTGGCCAGTTTTGCACCCGAAAAGATCAAAATCGTTAAATAGCTCATACTGATAATTTGCAGCACGATCGCGAGTGCGGTGAAAGTAATCGCAGGATATGGATATGCAGGATCGACGAATTGTACAAAGAACGATAAGTAAAAAAGAATGGCTTTAGGGTTTAAAATACTGATGGTTAATGCGGTCTTAAACGGTTTCAGTTCGCTCAAACTCAGTTGTTTGGTGTCGAGTTGTTCTGGCGTTTGAACGGCATTCCATGTTTGGTAGGCAGCCTTGAAAAGTTTGATACCTAAATAACTTAAATACAGCGCACCGACAATTTTTAATAATAAGAATAACCAAGGGAAGGCATGAAGTAAGGATGCAGCACCGAGAGCAGTGAGTAAGATTAAGATCAAATCGCCAGTATAAACGCCAAAAGCGCCTAAATAGCCGACCTTAATGCCATAGCGAGAAGCAACAGACATGACATAAAGTGAATTTGGCCCGGGTAAAATCACAATTAATATCGTACCAATAATAAAGGTCGTTAAGTCTGTGATTCCAAACACTGAAGACACTCTAATAAAAACCGAAGCTGTAGTATACAACTTCGGTTCTAAATGAAACTGAAAATTTCTAATTTATGCTTTTATTTCAGCATCTAAGCCAAAAGTTTGACGCAGTAAGCTACTTAATTGCTCACGGGCTTTAATAAAACCATCAATACCGCCTTGTAATAGTTGGAAAGACATTAAGTCTTTTTCAACTTCAGCTTTGAAAGTTTGCTTGTCGAGCACTTGTACATCGTGTTGACAGTGTGCATGCGCATGATGATTAGACAATTGCACTTCCACGGTACGCTGATCTTTTTCCAGTTCTGCCAATAAATTCGGTGAAACCGTCAATAAATCACAACCTGCTAAACCAAGCACTTGATCAATACTACGGAAACTAGCACCCATAATTTCAGTTTTGATGTCATGTTGTTTGTAGTAGTGGTAAATCTGCTTCACTGATAACACGCCTGGATCTTTCTCAATCGGGTAGCTATCCACATTTTCAGCTTTTTTGTACCAATCTAAAATACGACCGACAAATGGCGAAATCAGCGTGACTTGAGCATCTGCACAGGCTTGAGCTTGATGTAAGCCAAACAATAAAGTCAGATTACAGTGAATGCCTTCGGCTTCAAGGGCTTTAGCGGCTTGAATGCCTTCCCATGTTGAGGCAATTTTAATTAAGATACGGTTTTGATCGATACCATACTGTGCATATAAAGCCAATAACTCTTTAGCTTTTGCAATGGTGGCATCAGTATCATAAGACAAGGCTGCATCGACTTCTGTAGATACACGTCCTTCGATCAATTTTAAAATTTCAACACCAAATTTGACCGTAAGAATATCGATGGTGCGCTCAACCAGCTCATCGTTTTGATAACCTTCTTTACGCGCTTGTTCAAAAGCACTTTCAATCAGTTCTTTATTTTCAGGTTGATTTGCCGCTGCTGTAATTAAAGATGGATTTGTAGTCGCATCCAATGGACGGAATGTATTAATCGCAGCTAAATCACTGCTGTCAGCAACAATCGTTGTTAGGCTTTTTAATTGGTTTAACGCATTTTGAGTCATTTGAAATCTAGTTCTTAATGTTCTTGGTGTACATACTTTTATAACACAATCTGTTTAGAACCCAACCAAAAACCGCCCAATTAGGCGGTCTAAATCGTAGTTTTTCGTGAATTTCGGATGTGATTAATCAAAAAATGAGCAGCCGAGCCGAGTGGTTTTTCACGGTTCCAGACCAAGTCGACGAAATATTCAAATTTGGGTGTGAAATCTTGAAAGCTTAAGATTTTGAGTTGATCTTTGAGCGTCGGATTTTCATTAAACATCTCTAATGGAAGCACACCCCAACCCAGACCTTGAATAATCATCGAACAAGCAGAGTGGTGGTTATCTGTACGCCAACTGTGTTTGGAAAATAACAACTCTGGTTTGATACTTTTATCACGACTTGCAACCACGATTTGCCGACTTTGCAAAATTTGCTCAAAACTGACTTGCTTAAATTTCGACAGGCCATGTTTTGTCGCAGCAACAGGAACCAATGCTTCACGTTTCAATTCGACAAATTGTTCATAACTCTCAAGCTGTTCACGTTCAAACATTAGAGCAAGCTGTGCTTGACCTAGTAATAACATCTTTTGGGCATCTTCTTGAGGCGCAGAAAAAATATTGATTTGCAAAGATGGAAAATGAGCTTCTAGCAAAGAGATATAGTCGGTCCACTGCGTATGAAGCAGTTCTGATACCACCACGATATTCAGTGATGACTCTAAACCATGACTCAGCGCAATTGCATGCTGTTTCCACTGATTGATTTCTATCAATAATTGTTCAGTTTTTTCATACAGGTTAAGCGCTTGAGCTGTGGGCACAGGTTCACGACCAACGCGCTCAAACAGTTTAAGGTTGAGATCAATTTCGAAATTGGCAATGGACATGCTGACCGCTGAAGGCACTTTGCCGAGTTGTCTGGCAGCTGCGGAAAATGATCCTGTTTCCATGACTGTTTTAAAAATCATCAGTTGTTCTTGATTAATATTCATGAGCATACAGAAAAATAAAGGAATACAACCTTTCAATAATATTGAAAGAAACTAACTCGATTAATCAATAATATAAAAATAAAATAAGTTTTTTACAAATAATAGAGTGTTTCAAAATGACGATTTCCAAGAGAAGGATTATTCATGCGCTAAGCTATGAGATCATCCTATTGGTGATCATTGCTATTGCTTTAAGTTTTATTTTTAAAGTTCCGATGGAGGTGACAGGTACGCTCGGTATTGCAATGGCGGTCACTTCTGTGATTTGGAACATGATTTTTAATCATTATTTTGAAAAATTTGAAGCAAAAAGAAAGTTAAAAAGAACCTTTGGTGTACGTGTTTTACATGCAATTGGATTTGAGGGCGGTTTAATGCTTGCAACCATACCAATGGTCGCTTATGCCATGCATATGACCTTATGGCAGGCGATTTTGCTCGATTTTAGTATGACCATGTGCATTTTAGTCTACACATTTATTTTCCAATGGTGCTATGACCAGATCGAGGCGCACTTGGGCTACCAACCACAATATCGTTAAATTTCAATAAGAAAATCACATTGGCCTGTACTGATAAATATAGGCCTTTTTTGCATCAAAATAGTGCAATATTTAACAAATAACAATATATAAAAACATAAAATAACTATAAAAAGTTAGAATAATTACATAACTTTTAAATATAAGAACAAAGAATGTTTTTATAAATTAATTCTTTGTACACGACAAAAAAAGATAACTCATTGAAATAATGGCATAATACTTGTTTTCTGACGACGAATATGATGACACATTTCAATGAGTTACATCTCATCTTAAACAAATATCTAAAGTGGAAC
>NZ_VOZH01000046.1:0-19614 GCF_013419875.1 Acinetobacter sp. YH12049
ATAGCAAGAGTGAACCACCTGATCCCTTCCCGAACTCAGAAGTGAAACCTCTTAGCGCTGATGGTAGTGTGGGGTTACCCATGTGAGAGTAAGTCATCGCCAGCTCATTATTCGAAACACCCCCTGATATCTCAGGGGGTGTTTTTTTATGCGTGGAAAAAAGATAAAAGGGGGCGAAAATAAAGCGTTGGAAATCCAACGCTATAAATCGACCTAAAACGATAAAATTATCTTAACTGACGTCGTGCATGCTTTAATGCAGTTCTTAACCCTTCTTCTAAAGTTGGATGATAAAAGGGTTTATTTAAAATTTCATGAATGGTTCGTTCTTCTGAAATCATCCAAGCTAACATAAGCCAATGACTGCATAATTTGAATTGTGGGCGGGTATCCAACGAATATCATGGTCCATTCTGACCAAGGCTCACAGCACTGTAGTCGTGATTTTAGAGCGCTATTATTGATGAATAACTGCATCCAAAGCATGTCTAGACGAGGCCTTGCGCAGTATATTGCTCATGGGATAATGCAGTAACAGAAAGCTTCTTTCACACATTTAAAGGTCATGTGGTACATGGCAGTGTATTTTTGACCCGAAAAGAAGCCAATGTTGTCTTGTTTGACTATATTGAGATTTACTACAATCGAGTGAGAAGGCACTCTGCAAATGGTTGGTTAAGCCCAGAAGCCTTTGAGCAGAAATATTTTAAGAATTTAGAGGGATAGGTTGTCCACGATACTGCCTGGGATCATTATTTGGCTACCTTTATCGGGTAAATTTTATATTTAAAATATCAATATCCTAAATATTCGATTAAAAAAAACCTGCTTAAAAAGCAGGTCATAGATTTAGAGAAATGAAGTCAATTAAGCAAAAATATTACATGCTGCAGATGCCAAAATCCATAGAATCACCACTGCAACTACTGGCTCTACAATTTTTGACCAAGTCGGTACTTGTACTTCAGTTGTTACGTCTTCTTGTGTATGTTGTTGATTAACCATTTGATTGAACTCCTTCATTGATGCCTCTAATGATATCTCTTCTTGAAGATTTGGTTTAGAACCAAGGAGCTCTGTTAGGTTGTTTGTTGACCAAACCCAATCATCCGCTTGACCAGAAAGATGTTCAATTTGTCCGTTGAGTAATTCTCGAATACTTTGCGGTGAATGTGAGCCTGTATCATGAAGTTGTTTTAATTCATTTAATTGTAAATGAAAAACTTCTGTAGTTAGGTTTTCGAGTTCAGAGCGTTCTAATGTTGATGCATTTGAAGGGTTGGTGGTGAGATGACGTGAAACTTCCTGAATATAGAGTTCATCAGGCTGAGTAATTTCTTGATAAACCTTTTCACCATTAATGCGTAGCTGATGAATCAATTCACCTAAGGTTAAAGCATTAATTTCACGTAAATGTTGTCGTTTTTCTTCACGATTTAAATGACTTAAAAGCGTAGGCTTTTGAGATTCTATTTGTTCGACAAAATATTGTACTAAATCAAAAGCCATTATTCGCTTCCTTATTCTTTAATCGAGCAACCTTAAACCCGGTTTTTTCTTCGGTTGCTCTTGTTGTTCTTGGTCGTTTGATTTTAAAGCATTTTGATCATTCTGAATACCTTCATATTCTTGAGGATCGAAGAACATGCCTTGACCATTTTCACGTGCATAGATGCCTAGAACAGCAGAAAAGGGGATATAGAGGTTTTGCGAAACGCCACCAAAGCGTGCAGAGAAAGTAATCGTCTCATTACTCATGTGTAGCGCATGCGTTGCATGAGGTGCTATATTCAGGACAATTTGGCCATCTTGAATATATTGAACTGGCACCATCGTACCATTCTGTGTCGCATCGACAAGTAGGTAGGGGGTAAGTTGGTTTTCACAAATCCATTCATAAAGTGCCCGTGTTAAGTATGGACGTGTTGGAGTGAGTTGTAGTTCCTGTTCAGACATAATGCTTACTCGAATATTTATGGAAAATTAATTTTTTACTAAAAGCTCGCTATAGCGATTTTTTTCCTGCAATGTCATTGATTTGATAAATGCTGGACGGCTAAAGATGCGTTGGCAATAGAGAAATATAGGGCGGCATTGCTGTTTGGGAAGCTCAATCCCCATGGCTTTTAGGCGCAGAAATATAGGCGCGAGCATACAGTCTAACATGCTAAATTGTTCAGACATAAAATAAGGATAATGCTGAAACAAGGGGGTTAGTGAAATCAGTGTATCACGTAATTGTTTTTGTGCTTTTTGCTTGGCTTTTTCATCGAGGGTATCGGGATGGCGAAGCATAATATCCGCCAGTCTTAACCAGTCTTGTTCGAAGCGCCATACATATTGACGTTGCTCTGCACGAGGCATAGGTGCATCGGCATACAGCTTATTTTGACGATAACGGTCATCCAGATATTCAGCAATAATACTGCTGTTATAGAGTTTTAGTCCATTTTCAATCATCATTGGAAGTTGATTGTATGGATTTAAACTCGCAAGATCTTCGTCTTCATCATCAGCAATAATTAAATTATGTTTGATTTGCTTCTCTGCAAGTACATAGCGTATCCAGTGTGAGCGAAAGTCATCCGCATGACTGTAAAGCGTAATCCCTTGGAGAGGTGCATTTTCGACTGACATAATCCGAGACGATGAGAAATGAATAAGATAGGATACTAAAATTAGACAGTAAAATCACGGAGACTTTAGCAATATCAATGCAGCTACAGTGAAAATTACAGTTTTGTTTTATTTGATATTATCTGATAGATTTTCATGTCATTCATTTACCTGATCATCACCGCATGATGACCATTGCACTGGTACAAAAATTATTATTTTTCGCTGCTGTTATTTTTATGGGCATTGGCTTTTATACGGCACTCGCTGGAGGTTATGCCTCTGATTATGGAGCAGAGGATGATAGCCCAGAACAAAAAAGCAAAATAACCATCTGTACAATTACACTAACATTGTCGGTTATATGCTTAATTGCGAGTTTGAGTCTCTTTGTTTATCGGATCGTTATTCTATTTGCATCATCTTCATAAAAATCAAGGCATAAAAAAACCTTGGCATAAGCCAAGGTTTTTTGTCCGATTCGGTAAACGAATTAACGTTTAGAGAATTGAGGACGTTTACGAGCTTTACGTAAACCAAGTTTCTTACGTTCAACTTCACGAGCATCACGAGTAACGAAACCAGCTTGACGAAGAGCAGGTTTAAGAGTCTCGTCAGAAGCGATCAATGCACGAGTAATACCGTGACGGATAGCGCCTGCTTGACCACCGATACCACCACCAGCAACAGTGATGTAAAGATCATATTTCTCAGTAGCTTCTAAAAGCTCAAGTGGTTGGTTAACAACCATACGAGCAGTTTCACGACCGAAATATTGTTCTAAAGAACGGTTGTTGATTACGAGTTTACCAGTACCAGCTGATAGGAAAACACGTGCAGTTGCGGTCTTACGGCGACCTGTACCATAGTTAGTAGCCATGTGCTGTATCCCTTAGATGTCCAAAACTTGTGGCTGTTGAGCAGTATGTGGATGCTCAGTACCAGCGTACACTTTCATTTTCTTGATCATTGCATAACCAAGAGGACCTTTTGGCAACATGCCTTTTACAGCACGTTCGAAGATTTCTTCTGGTTTGTGAGCAACTAATTTTTCGAAATTAGTTTCACGAATACCACCAGGGAAACCAGTGTGGCGATAATATTTCTTATCAAGTGATTTTTTACCAGTCACTTGAACTTGCTCAGCATTGATAACAACGATGTAGTCACCAGTGTCAACGTGAGGAGTATAAGAAGTTTTGTGCTTACCGCGTAAACGACGAGCGATTTCAGTCGCAAGGCGACCTAAAGTTTTGCCAGAAGCATCAACAACGTACCAGTCGTGTTGAACTTCAGCTGGCTTAGCGCTGAGAGTTTTCATTAAACCACTACCTATTATAGTTGGTTTGGACTATGGAAGCTGTCCAAACAAAAGGAGACGCGATTCTATACGAATACGTGAAGAATCACAAATGAAAATATAAAATTTCAAGCGCTGTATTGTAGTATATTTCTTCAGCAATAAACAGCAGATAATCCAGAAATTATAAAAAAAGCGGGTGAATGTAAATCATGTCGAATTCTAATCTGTTAAAAACCACATCTGACCCCTTATTTTGGCGACATTGGTGGTATTTAATGGGCTTATGTAGCACCTTGATTTTAAGCCCAACTTTTTTGTATTTGGTGTCTTTGCATGGGGCGGATGGCGCAATCATCGTTTTGTTAATGATGCTCACTTTATTTTTCCTTAGTTATTTATTGGTTTATCTGTTGATTGGATTATTGCTTGTGGGCGGTATGTTTTTTTGGCTGATAACGAACTACCCGCAGCATGTACCGGCCGTTCAGCGCGGCATTGTAATTCTTATTGCACTGATTTGGATCATTGGCATTTCAGGTTTTGCTTTCGATTTCATTCCATACAATGTCGCACAACGTAATTATTTTTGAGTTTTAGTCCGATATTTTTAGTCAATAAAATTAGGTCTGTCATGTGCATCACACAGTATAATAATGCTATTGCACACACAGGATAGACCCATGCTGCCTTTATATATCACGAGCGGTGAACCCGCAGGTATCGGACCTGATATTTGTTTGAGCTTAGCCAATCGAATAGATGAAAGGCCACTTGTGGTTCTTATTGATAAAGATTTGCTGATCAAGCGCGCTCAACAGTTAAAGCTCGAAGTTGAACTGATTGACTATGTTGGGCAGGAAGCGTCGGCAGCTCTAGGTCAGCTTTATGTGGAACATGTACCTGTGGCTAAATCTGTCATCGCAGGTCAGTTAGATGTGAACAATGCAGCCTATGTGTTGGAACAATTACGTCGTTCTGCAGATTATGCGATGTCTGGCAAAAGTGTAGGTGTTGCAACTGCACCTGTGCAAAAGTCGATTATTAATGATGCCGGTATCCATTTCAGCGGACATACGGAGTTTTATCAAGAATCTGCAGGCGTTGATCGTGTCGTGATGATGCTTGCGACCAAAACGCTCCGTGTCGCATTGGCGACTACACATTTACCGCTTCGTGATGTAGCCGATGCCATTACTCAAGAACGCTTGCATCAGGTCATTGATATTGTAATTCATGATTTAAAAACCAAATTTAAAAAAGATCATCCGCATATTTTAGTCTGCGGTTTAAATCCGCATGCGGGTGAAGATGGCTATTTGGGCATGGAGGAGATTGAAGTGATCAATCCGGTGCTAGAGCGTTATCGCGCTCAAGGGGTGAATATGAGCCTGAGCTTACCTACCGATACTTTATTTACCCCTGAAAATTTAAAAGATGCTGATGCGGTTTTGGCGATGTATCACGATCAGGGCTTGCCTGTGTTAAAGTCGCAGGGCTTTGGCGAAGCCATCAATATCACTTTGGGCTTGCCGTTTATCCGGACTTCAGTGGATCACGGCACCGCACTGTCACTGGCGGGAAGCGGTCTTGCTAAAAGTTCGAGTTTACAGGTGGCGGTCGATTTAGCTTTAGAATTGGCGCGTGCGAAAAATAACGAAACTTAATAATAAAGGTTTGAATTTTATATGAATAATAGTGAAAAATTATTAAAAACAATACAGGAAAATAACAAGATGCTTGGGGCGAAATCGATCATTCGCCCATTTTTGGGGATTGCGTTAGCGTTGATGCTGTCAGCATGCTCAACGCTCGCTACAGATCATCATTCTTGTGACTTAAAAGTATTATCGCTGCAAATTCCGAAACAGACGGAAGGATTTATACGTTTTGCATCACCGGGTGCTGTGGATGGCTTTAAACATAATCAGCAAAAATTTAATCAAGCGCTGACCGCGATGCATAAAAAATATGCGAATCGTGGCGGTGCTGATAAAATGCTTCAAGATGGACAGGCAATCAATGCTAATATTGATCTGCTTGTACAGCATCAAAATAGCCTGAGTGCACTATATGAATATCAACTTCTTGTAAGTGAAACCATTCCAGGTATTCAAGCTGAATATAACCTTCTGGCTGATATGATGGCTAGAGCAAACAATTCAGCAATGCAAGCGATTATTGCTAAAAATCAAGTCTTTATTGCGGGACGACTGTTGGATTCTTTGCTGAATTTAACTGATGTGAATTCTATTCATCCAGACGATTTAGATGACTTTTTAGCAGATTTTGAAACTTTCAATATTTATTTGAAGGCTCAACTGAATGGTAATCCTGAACTGGGTGTAGAGCGCGTAAACAATGCTGAAATGCGCGAAAGTTTGCTCTCCATTCAGGCTGAAACTGAAGAAATGATGAAATCTGAAACAATGACTTTGTTGAAACAAAAAGAGCCATTGCTCAGTGTAATTAAAGCGGCTCGGGATAATGTGACCAAGTCCGAAGAAATTTTTGCTCGCTTGAGTGAATTTGAATCAAGTCAGTAATCGTTGTAATAAACCTATGCGGAGAATTTTATGTATCAAATTAATGCCCTAAACCCAAAAGATGAAGGGCATCACACGCGTAAGCGGTTTGGACAGAATTTCTTACATGATCAACGTGTTATTGCCAAAATTGTACGTTCGGTAAATCCGCGTACTGGTGACAATATTGTCGAAATTGGTCCCGGTCTTGCTGCGCTTACATCGCCTTTAATTGGTGAATGTGATGCTTTAACTGTGGTTGAGCTGGATCGTGACTTAGCCGCAGGTTTGCCGGGCCGTGTGCCGCATCCTGAGCGCTTGACCATTGTTGAAACTGACGCGCTGAAATATGACTTTACCGAGCTGTTTGCCGAAGGCCGTCCTCTGCGTGTGGTTGGTAACTTGCCGTATAACATCTCGACACCGCTGCTGTTCCATCTCTTGGAGTTTGGCGACAAAGTCAAAGACATGCACTTCATGCTGCAAAAAGAAGTTGTGGACCGTATTACCGCTTCACCGAATACTAAAGAATATGGTCGTTTATCGGTGATGATCCAATACTTCTGCAAACCGACGTTTTTATTTGAAGTGCCGCCGGGCTCATTTAATCCGCCGCCAAAAGTCACCTCTGCGGTATTCCGTTTAGAGCCTTATGCCGTTAAACCGATTGTGGCGAAAGATGAAAAAGCGCTTGTGCGTTTGGTTTCACATGTCTTTACTCAGCGCCGCAAGACGTTACGCAACAGCTTAAAAGGCATGTTGGTTGAAGATGGTTTTGAAAATGCAGGGGTTGATCCAATGGCGCGTCCAGAAACCCTAACACTTGCAGAATTTGTCGCATTAGCAGATCAAATGGTGGCTTAAATAATTATGACTCGCTCAATTCGCTATAACTATGTCATTGGTGATGTTCAAGGCTGTTTTGAAGCATTAAAAGCTTTACTGAAAGAGATCAAGTTTGATGCAGACCAAGATTTTATATGGTTTGCCGGTGATCTCGTCGCACGGGGTGAAAACTCGGTAGGCGCTTTGCGGTTCATCAAAAAATTAGTGGATAGTGAAGTTGCGGCCACGGTACTGGGCAATCATGATCTGACTTTGCTGGCATGCGCTCGCGGTATTAAGGATATCAATCCTAAAGACAATATCGATGATGTGATTCACGCTTTAGAAAGTGATGATTTGATTGATTGGTTACGCAAGCAGCCGCTGTGTCTATTTCCGAATGAGCAAACCATTTTGACTCATGCGGGTATTCCTTTGAATTGGACTGCGCAGCAAACCGCTGATTTGGCAAAAGAGGTGGAAGCGGTGATTGGTCATGACGACTTTGATGTGGTCGATGCGTTTCTTCAAGTAATGTACAGTAAAGAGCCGAACCTATGGACGGATGATTTGTCTGGTCATGCGCGCTTACGCTGTATTACCAACTATTTGACCCGCATGCGCTTAACCGATGCAGAAGGCCGTTTAGAGTTTAGTTTTAAAGATTCACTCGATGACCCTATGCCTAAGGGTTTTAAGCCATGGTTTGAGTTTGAGTCACAAGCAGCGCAGACCCATCAAATTCTTTTTGGTCATTGGGCCGCTTTACAAGGAAAAAGAATCTCAGCAAAAATCCAAAATGTGGATGGTGGATGTGTTTGGGGCAATCAGTTGATGGCCTATCGTTTAGAAGATCAGCGCATGTTTGCGGTCGATAATCCTGTAATGTAAGTATTTAAAATAAAAAAGCCGCATTGAAGCGGCTTTTTTATTGGTGTGAGGATTAGTCTAGACGAATCCAAGTTTGGTTACGACCAAGTACTGAAACACCAATACTTGCACGTAAAGTGAGACGTTTACCAGTGCTATTTAAACGAATTTTTGCATCATAAATTTTACCCGCCAATGGATCGATAACGCGACCTTTTTCATAATTATTGGTGCTATTTATTTGTTTTAAGCCTTTAATAATCTCCATGCCGAGAATCGGTTGGTTGGTATAAGGTGCAGGGCACTTATTGCAGTTTTTTTGTGGTGTATAGCCCGGACGTGGCGTAATTTTAATAATTTTACCGGTATATGTATTATTTGATTCTTTGTGAATCGAAATAATCGCTTTGGCCGCCCCTGTTTTATCGTCAATTTGTTGCCACGTGCCGGCAATGTCATTTGCAAATGCGACATTCATCAAACCCAATGTGCATAGGCTGAATAATATTTTTTTAAACATAATCGCTTTTCCCCGAGAAGCGTGATTTATGAACATGTATGTTAGAAAGTTTATGAGAATAGTCAACTTTAATTTAAAAATAATTTGAAGATGTTCGGCATAAAAAAGCCACCCTGAAGGGTGGCTTTTTTTTAACTTATTTTTAAGTGAGGGTTAATTGATGCGAATCCAAGTTTGGCTACGTCCCAAAGTCGATACACCCATATAAGCACGTAAAGTCAAACGTTTGCCTGAAGCATTCAGACGAATTTTAGTATCGTAAACTCGTCCCGCTAAAGGATCAATAATACGTCCTTTTTCGTAATTGTTGCTGTCATTCACCTGTTTTAAACCTTTTAAGACATCCATGCCTAAAATAGGTTGATTGGTGTAAGGAGCAGGGCATTTATTGCAAAGTTCACGTGGAGTGTAACCTGGGCGTGGAGTGACTTTAACAATTTTACCTGTGTAGGTTTGATTGGCTTCTTTACGAATTTCAATTACCGCTTTAGGTGAGCCTGTTTTATCGTCGATTTGTTGCCAAGTACCTGACAAATCTTGTGCGAAGGCAGAACCACTCATTACAGCAGCTAAGAATAAGAGGCTCACTTTTAATTTTTTCATCAGATATTCCCTGTAGGTGGTTCACCTATATCAAATCAATGAACTAAATAAAGTTAAAATTTATTCAGCGCGAATCCATGTCTGTGTACGACCAATTGCGGAAATCCCTAGATATCCACGTAAATGTAAGCGTTTACCATTGGCAGAAATTTTGCCTTTTAAGCTATAAATTTTGCCTGCTAAAGGATCAATAATTTTCCCTTGAGAGTAAGTGTTTTCGCTTTCAAGTTTTAGCCCCTTAAACACATCCATGCCTAAAATAGGTTGGTTGGTATAAGGTGCAGGGCAATTCACACATTTTTCCTTTGGTGTATAACCCGGACGAGGCGTCACTTTGACAATTTTTCCGGTATAGGTGTCTTTGGCATCTTTTCGAATTTCGATCAGTGCTTTAGGAGAGCCGGTTTTATCGTCAATTTGTTGCCAAGTCCCTGTAAGATCTTGAGCATAGAGTGCAGAGCTTGTTACTACAGCACCGAATAATGCAGCCCATTTCAAGCTTTTTTCGATCATATTAATAATCCTTTATCAATACACTTTGTGAGGGTTTATTGATCATACTAGGTAATATTTGAACTTAGAGCAACTACTCTAAGCATAAATATTTACATTTTATGCGGGAAAGTTGACATGTTGCACAAAAGTGCCTTTACCAAAAATGTAACATCCACAGCACATCATTCAATGTGTTGTGGTGTACCATAGAATTTATATTAAGTTTATTTTTTATACAAAACAATTATTTAAAAGTGATTGCTCAGTCACATATTTTGTAGATAGAGTATGAAGGTTGGCAGCCAGATCGCTGTAAATACTGCATTGACGGCCATACCAAAAGCGGCATAGCGCCCCGCAACACTTCCGCGCTGCCAAGCTTGAGCTGTGCCAATCGCATGTGCAGCAAGTCCCAAAGCGAGTCCTGAGGCACGCTCATCATGAATGTTTTTGAGTATGATGGGTGAAAATGCTGCACCAATCACCCCTGATAAAATTACAATCAAAATCACCAAAGGAATCGGGGAATGCAGCAGCGTGGCAATGTTGATGGCAATAGGGGTCGTCACAGCTCGTGTAGCAAAAGCCATAATGGTTGGATCAGACAGATGCAGTAAATAAGCCAGCCCCATAGGGAGGGCAACGGCACTGATACTGGCAAAGACTAAAATCCCGCCCACGGCTTTTAATGGTAAGTCATCGTAACGCATCGCTGCTAAAGGAATGGCCAAGGCCACTGTGACATAGCCGAGTAAGTTATTGAACAGTGGATTGACCTGTGCCATATAACTTTCATAGGAAATGCCAAACAGATAGAGCATACCAATGACGAAAAACATCCCAATCACAATCACGGGGATTTGCGGTAATTTTTTATTAATGGGTTTTGCGACAAGATAGGCGATCAGTGTAATGATGAATCCAGAGATGATTGAAAGCATGTTGATTCTCCTTATAGCCATTTCTTAGATATTTTTGCGTAGACCCACAGCGGTATGAGGGTGCTGACAAAGAGAACAATCAAAAACATTGGAATTTCATCACCTAAATGCATCATCATCAGCAATGAGCCTGCACTAATGGGTAAGAAGGCAAAGGCACTTTCTTTCATGATTTTATTATTGGTATCGACCAAACTGGCTGGAATTTTGTTGAATTTTCTCCAAAATGAAAGCACGATCAAGAGGCTAATCAAACCGACTAGATTGCCTAATTCTGGGTGATTGAATTGCTTCATGACCCAGACCGCGCCTTCACGGAAAATAATAATTAATGCAATAGTGCCTATCCAGGCTTTCCAGTCGATGCGCTTGATCCAGTCCATTTTTGTCTTTCGTTAAAATTATACTAATCAAGTTTTAACCGATTTAGTCTTTAATTTCAAATTCTTCAAGTGGACGTTGAAATTGTTGCGCACGCGTTCCCAAGATTTCTTCGATGTGTAAATGCGCCTGTTTAATCAGTTGTTCTAACTTATGCGGGGCAATGATGACGTGCAAAATTAAGTTGCCTTGTTCATCATAACTTTCATTTTGGATCACATTGAGCGCATACAGTTGTGTTCTTAATTTGCCATAAGCCGGTTTTAGACGGACTTCAAAGCTTTGAATCTGTCCCATTAAGCATTCTTGAACCGCTTGGCGTAATAAGGGAAGACCTTTACCACTATGTGCTGAGACATAGACACGTTCCGGCTGATGTGGCTTGCCATAGATGATTTTAGGATCTTCACCACTGACATCAATTTTGTTATAAACGCGCAGAATCGGAACATCGACACCAATTTCTTTCAGTACTTTTTCGACAGCCTCGATTTGTTCCATCATGTCAGGACTGCTGGAGTCAATGACATGTAACAATAAGGTCGCCTCCAACGTTTCTTCTAAGGTGGCTTTAAACGACTCGACCAGTGAGTGCGATAAATTACGCACAAAACCTACAGTATCTGCGAGCACTAAGTTGCCGATACCATCCCAATGTAGACGGCGTAAGGTCGGATCAAGTGTCGCAAACAGTTGGTCTGCTGCATAGACATCACTTTTCGCTAAATTATTAAATAAGGTCGATTTACCCGCATTGGTATAACCCACCAATGACACGGTTGGAACAGCGGCTTTTTGACGTGCCACACGACCTTGCATACGTGTTTGACGGACTTTCTCAAGTTTCGCTTTGAGTTGTCCCATACGGAGCTTGAGTAGACGACGGTCAGTTTCCAGCAGCGTTTCACCCGGTCCACGTAGGCCGATCCCACCTTTTTGGCTATCGAGATCGCCACGACTACGAATCAGTCGTGAAGCCATATGTTGTAATTGAGCCAATTCAACTTGCAATTTACCTTCATAGGTACGTGCGCGTTGGGCAAAAATATCTAAAATTAATTCTGTACGATCGACCACACGACAACGCATGATGCGTTCAAGATTACGTGCTTGGGCAGGGGTGAGGGCATGGTCAAAAATGACCAATTCGGCTTCATGCTCTGCAACCACTTCTGCAATTTCTTCAGCTTTCCCTGAGCCAATAAATAATTTGGCATCAGGTTTAATACGCTGAGCATGCACATGTTGCAGAATATTGGCACCTGCAGATTGAGCTAATAAGTGGAATTCTTCGGCATCAAGGTCTGCGAGCATTTGTACTGCTACGCTGACTAAAATTACGCGTTCACCGCTCGCTTGATGTTGATTTAAATTTTCCACTCAGCACACACTCCTGTTTAAAGATTCATTTTAGGCGAAAATGCAGTGCGAGGGTTAATCTAAGTGAGGGATTAATGGCTAAGTTGCTATATGACCTGCTGTTCAATTAGAGAAAGCTGCGAAAGCTCAGTGCCAGTAAAAAAAGCACACTCATATATATCAGTGAAAAACCAGCAATGGCTTTTAAAGCTTGCCATGAAGAAATAGGGGGATGGTCCGAATGTGAATGATTCATAATTTTAACCTTTAAAACCGATATAAAAATAATATTTGATTTTTAAAAACGATTAAAATGGGAAAATATTATCTTCGACTTCGGTTTTTATGATCAATGCAAAAAAACTGTCTTCGGTATATGATGATGAAAATTTACGCCAAATTGTGGCACCGTGTCCTTTTAGTGAACCGTTTATGAATCAACCTCAAATCGTCAATACACCGCAAATTAATGTGTTTTCAAAATTTTATTTGTATTGTAAAAAAGTCGGTGCAGCAGCTGTTGCCGTGACGCAGGGTTTTTATTTGGTTTATCGTCATCAATTGTATAAAGACCCGAATAACCCGCAAAATACTCGCTATGTGCAGTATTTTTGTCGCAAGTTATGCAAAGTATTTAATCTTGAAGTCAAAGTGCATGGTGAAATTCCACGACAACCCGCCCTTTGGGTAAGTAATCATATTTCATGGTTGGACGTGGCAGTTTTAGGTTCTGGTGCACGTGTATTCTTTTTGGCGAAAGCTGAAATTGAAAAATGGCCAGTGCTGGGTAATTTGGCGAAAGGCGGTGGCACCTTATTTATTAAGCGTGGCTCTGGCGACTCGATTAAAATTAAAGAACAAATTACGGGCTTCTTAAAACAAGATACCCCCGTACTCTTTTTCCCAGAAGCCACCACTTCAGATGGCAGCAAAATTAAAAAAATTCATGGTCGTATTTTAGGTGCGGCGATTGAAGCCAAACGTCCAGTCCAAATTTGCTTAATTTGCTATGTAAATCAAGAGGGTGAGCTGGACAATATTGCGCCCTATGTCGGAGACATTAGCTTTGATCGACATGTCAAAAATGTCTTGGAAATGCCGAATGTCACCGCGCATCTGATGACATTGCCGGCAATTGATTCGGCAGGTCATACTGTTGAAAGCCTGACGCAAGAAGTACAGCAAAAAATGAATCAGGGATTAGCTGAGCTTCAAGCTAAAGTCCTTAAAGTGCCAGTTCCAGTTGAAGTTAAATAATTTAATGATACGCTGCAAGGGGATGCCTTTGCAGCACGATCCTTACATAAAGCCTTCGAGCGGCAACCAAGAGACAAATTTAACCCCCGCTTTTTGCCACCACTTGATTTTCGGTTCACGTGGATAAATACGCGTTTGACCATTTGACAGCTTAATTTTCCAATTGATCTGTTGGTCTGCATTGAGCACTAACTTATAGGCATATTTACTTAAATTTTCATCCATGGTGTAGTGGACGGCTTTGGCTAAGCGTGGGCTATTCAGTAATACCCCAATTTCAGTATTTAAATATGCTGAACGTGGATCAAAGTTAAATGAGCCGATAAAGACTTGTTTTTCATCAATTGCCATCAGTTTGGCATGCAGGCTTGAACGGCTTAAACCTTTTAGACTCACTTTAGATTTTTCCGCCAACTCTTTGGTATTGGTGTTGAGGTTTTCTGCATCAGGTCTAGAGAGAAATTCATAGAGTTGAACGTCGTGTTCCAAGAGATCTTGACGATATTTGCTATAAAAAGCATGAACCAATGGTACGTCATTGGCCTGGAATGAGTTGGTCAAGACTCTGACTTTTACGCCATCTGCACGAAGGTTTTTTAGGCGTTCAGCCCCTTTTTTTTCTGGGACAAAGTAGGCTGAAACGATATCGACACTTTGTTCCGGTTTATCTAAACGGTTGAGGAGCTGAAAGTTGAGGTGCTCTTCTTTTTTGGCTTTAGATTTGATTTTGCTCGGGGAATCTTTGACCACTTCGGCTTTGACCCAATCAAATTGGATTTTATTGTTGAGCCAGTCATCAAAGGCATGTGAACGGTTAGCTAAGTCCAAATAATTGACCACAGTGGCTTCTTGGTTATAGTCATCGAGTTGTTGTTTGAGACTGTCAAAGCGCAAACTATAGTGGCGTGGATTGACCAATTGACGTACTGGAAAGGCATAATCATCATTCCAATATTCGTCAAAAGAATGGATGATTTCATCGGATGCCGCACCGACCAACATGACGTCGACATCGGAAAATTGATAGTTATCACTGACGTTATAGTATTGGTTACTCATATTGCGACCACCAATCAGAGCAATTTGATTGTCTGCAATAAAGCTTTTGTTGTGCATACGACGGTTGATGCGTTTTAGATCCAGTACCATATCGACAGGGCGGAAATGTCGGAAGCGGTACGGGTTATACAGTTTGACATCAATATTGGCATGTTGGTCGAGTGCCATATAAATGCCTTCCATCTTTTTTGCATTATTGTCATCGACCAATAAACGAATTTTCACCCCACGATCTGCAGCTTTGATCATGGCATGTAGGGCCAAAGCACCAATTTTGTCGTTATCCCAAATATAGTATTGTAGATCTAAACTTTTTTCGGCCTTATTGATTAGCTCGATTCGAGCTGCTAAGGCTTCTAATGGGTCATACAGAACGTGGTAACCGGTTAAGTTAGGATTTTGTTCCCGTAACGGCAGCACAATTTTAGCAAGGCTAGTATCGTCAGTGGGAGTATTAAAGGCATATTCCACAGGTTGAGTTTGCTGTTTAGGCAAGGTACTACATGCAGATAAAGTCACAACAAGGCTACAACTCAGCAAAACCACCTTAGTGTGGTTATGTATGAAGGACAAATTTTGCTGTTTCAGTGTAGCTGAGTTCATACTGTTAGACATACTAAAAAATTTGATTTGAGTATAAGTGTCAGCTGTGAAAAGATAAATATAGTGACCGAGTTTTCTCGTTAGGCAAATTGTAGAGCAAATGTATGTGGGAATTAGATTCCGTAGTGATGTATTTTTATATCGGGTTGGCTGTGCTGGGCGTTTGGGCAATATCCCAAGCTTGGTTAAGTCAGTCACGCACGGAAACGATTCATCCGTTTAAAGCCTTCGTACATTTGTTGGCATTTTATCTTTCGTATTTACTTATCCCTTTGTTCTTCTTTAGCTTTTATGCAGGCTGGAGTGGCTATTATTCACTACATGAAGCGATTTTTGTCGGTGCTGTTACGGGGCTTTTGTGCTATGCCCGCTTTATCGAGCCGCACATGATTCAGGTAAAAAAATGCCAATATCAATTGCATGAAACACGACAGCTATTAAAGCCAGTTCGCATTGCTTTAATTGGTGATTTACATATTGGTTTATTTTCGGGTCATGAACGTCAGTTAAAAATGATCGTCGATAAAATCAATGCGCAAAATCCTGATTTGGTCGTGGTTGCAGGGGATTGGACTTACGAGCCAGAAAATAAGTTAGCTGAAGAACTGGCCGTACTAAAAAAAATTATTGCTCCGATTTATTCGGTGAATGGAAATCATGATGAGCAATATCCCGGCCCACCTATTCAAGCGCTGTTAAAACATGCATTAGAAAGTAATCATGTGGTGGATATCGAAGGGCAAGTGGTGGAATTTAATGAGTTTCGCTTATTAGGCGTTGGGGACTTATGGGCTGGTAAAGCCGATATGCGCTATTTGCCAGAATTGCCACAAGATAAACCTTGGATCATTTTGTCGCATAATCCAGATACCGTTGATATGGTACCTAAACTGCCAGGACGACCATTGATGTTGTCGGGTCATACACATGGTGGACAAGTGGAATTGCCATGGTTGACCGATTATGTAATGAAAAAAGTGTCGATTTTAGGTCATAAAAAAGGGCTATATCAGCATGACAATGCAGATGTCTTTGTCACTGTTGGTACGGGCATGGTTGGGGTGCCTTTTCGTTTTCTTGTGCCACCGACCATTGATATTATCGAGTTGGTTTAATCAAAAACTACCGTTCATTATCGCTAAACGGTTTGGTGACTGTTCCTCTTGATGAAGAGCTACAGACCTTGCTTTGTTAATAAAATTGAACCGTGCCATTAAACATTTGCTGTTTGAAGTTGAGTGAATGACAGTGTCTTGGAACAGATGATGTGTATTGCTCAGTTGGATCTAAGCTGCATTCATAAATTACATCAAAATGCTGTCAACTACAGAGTATTCATCAGTTCATTGACTCAATTTGAGACATAAAAAAGCCAGCAATAGGTGCTGGCTTTTTTATTATGTGCAGATTAAACCTGATTATTCACATCATCATTTTTAGTTTCACGAATCATTAAGAACGCGATCAATGAAAGGATTGATGCTGCAGTCAGGTAGTAACCTACTGCATATAAACCATAGCCAGTTGCAAGTTTAGTTGCGATCAATGGCGCGAAAGATGCACCAAAAATACCTGCCATGTTAAAGGTTAAAGCTGAACCTGTGTAACGTACAGACGTTGGGAAGATTTCAGACAATACCGTACCAATTGGACCATAGGTTAAACCCATGATCGCAAGACCGATACATAGGAATAAGAACACCATCGCAGTACTGCCAGACTCAAGCATGCTTGAGAAGACTAAGCCAAACAATGCAGATACAACACACACCGCAATCGAAGTCGCTTTACGACCAAATTTTTCTGCAAATACAGCAGAAAGTGGAATGAAGGCAGCAAAACAAAGTGTGGCAACCAGTTGAAGTTTTAAAAACTCTTCACGTGTGTAACCGAGCTGAGTTGTACCCCATTGTAAAGCGAATACGGTAGTTAAGTAGAACACGACGAATGTACAAATCGCGGCAATCGTACCGAGAATTAACATACCCCAGTGCTTAGTGATCACTTCTTTGAACGGAATATTTACTTCTTTTTGCTTATCCAATACTTTTTGGAACGCTGGTGTTTCATGTAATTTTAAACGAATCCACAGACCGACAATAACCAATAGAGCACTTGCAATGAATGGAATACGCCAGCCCCATTGCATAAACTCAGCTTCAGACATGAAGTGACCTAAGGTCAAGAATGAGCCTGTTGCAAGAATAAAGCCGATTGGCGCGCCCAATTGTGGGAACATACCATACCAAGCACGTTTGCCTTCTGGCGCATTTTCAGTTGCAAGCAGAACGGCACCTGACCATTCACCACCTAAACCAAGACCTTGACCTAAACGACAAAGCGCAAGCAAAAGAGGGGCAACGATACCAATTTGAGCATAGGTTGGAAGCAAGCCGATACATACCGTCGAAATCCCCATGGTGAGGAGTGCGGCAACCAATGTGGCTTTACGACCGATACGGTCACCTAAATGGCCAAAGAATGCTGCGCCAATCGGGCGAGCAATAAAGGCAATCGCAAACGTTGCTAGAGATTGGATCGTTGCGGTTGTTGGATCTGTACTTGCAGGGAAGAACAGATGCGGGAAGATAATTACAGCCGCAGTTGCATAGATGTAGAAATCGAAGAATTCGATTGTGGTACCTACAAGACTTGCTGTAAGTACGCGGAATTTTGAATTTGTTGGTTGCTGTTCAGTGGCAGCAGCACTTGAAGACGCCATGGTGGACCTTACACTTACTAAAAATAATTGAACTTAGTTTTAAAAGCGTAATCTTTTTAAAAAAGGCGTAATTTCTTAAAAAAATACGAAATACCAACTTACGAACTGCGGAATTAGGGTCACTAAAGAATGCAGTGTCAGTGGGTTATATCACGTAGAGATAAATCGACAGGAAATGTGATCCTGCACCTATCAATACAAAAATATGCCAGATAGCGTGTGTATATCTTACCTTTTTTAAGGCATAAAACAATGCACCGATTGTATAAGATAGCCCGCCAATGATCAGGTAGGTTAAAGCTTGATCAGATAAAAAGCGTTGCATATCATCCATTACCAGTACTGCAAGCCATCCCATCACCAAATAGGCAATCAACGAAATCTTTTGAAAACGATGAATGAAAATTAATTTGAATAGTGTCCCAATTGCGGCAATCACCCACAGTGCAATGAGTAAATAATGCGCTTTTGCGGTAGGCAGTGCGATTGCCAGAAACGGGGTGTAAGTACCTGCAATTAGATAATAGATTGCAGTATGGTCGAGTTTTTTGTACCAACCACGGCGCTCAGGAGACTCTGCGAAGTGATATAGACTCGATGCTGAAAACAATAACAGCATACTGAATGCATACACCCAAAGTGCAAGCCATTGTCCAGTTGGAAGGTAGGAGCCTTTTAAAATCAGTAGGATACCTGCGATGGCAGACAAAGCCGCACCGAAAGCATGGGTATAGAAATTCAGTCTTTCTTCAGCTGGGTCATAAGCTAAAAGATGGGGAGCATTCATAACGTATCTTTTATAATAATTTAAATATACATATGTATAGTAATTCAATTTTGCTTTTGGTGTAAGAAGATTTAAAATTGTTTTGCAAATTTATCTAGGTTTATATTATGTCATCTTTGGCTTCTCCCTCTACGCAAGAGCAGCAATTTTTAGCAGCCTTTCAGCAAGCCATTGAAACACAGCGTTTTGATCGCATGATCTTGAGTCAGTATAAAGGTGAATTAGAGCAATTAGAAAAAATGACCTTGCGAGTCATTTCGCTGCAAGGTGAGTCATTTCTCAGCTGTTTATATCGTTACAAAACCCAAGACATCACCAAAAACTATCCAATCGCATCCGCATATCAACAAGTCGAAAGTTTATTGAGTTGTTGTAAGCAAGCCAACCTGATGACCTTGGATGAAGAAATTCAGCTCAAAAAAAATAAAAAGAAAGCGATGCTAAGCATCAGCAAAAAGCAGCCAGCCTTAGGGAAAATTCCTACGGAGCAGCAAGGACATGATCGAGCGAAACATCGCTATGTCGATCAAAACAGTTATTTCTTACAGCCACTCGGTATTACGGATGCAAAAGCACAAATTATTCCGAGCATGGCACGTAAATGGAAACAAATTAATAAATTTGTACTCTGTACACGACAAATTTCATAGGATCCTTGTCCTATCAGGCTTTTTCTTTCTTAAAATTGCTAGCACTTTCTTAAATTCTTCTTTTTTTCCAAAACCAATCAAACGTAGAATAGCCATTTGAA
>NZ_VOZH01000047.1:0-19302 GCF_013419875.1 Acinetobacter sp. YH12049
CAAGTAACTTGGACCAGTGTTGATCATTTAGCATTGTTCGAGGCATAGCGAGTGTAAAATTGGGTTTGGCGATTTAATTTTACTATCTCGCTATTTTTTTAATCAACAAATGTCAACAGACCCTAATTTGATGAATTTATTTATTTTGATTCAGGAAATAGTTGATGCAAATAAAAAAGCTGGAATCTAGATCCCAGCTTTCATATAGAAATTTTACTTATTTCAAGAAACGTTGATAACCGAGGTTATTGGTAATCTCAACATATGGATAGGTAATATTTTCCAATGTTTCAATTAAACCATCTGGGTTTTGTTTCGCATCCGTTGCTTCCATACCCACCAATACACGACCTTCAGCAGCACCGTGGTTACGGTAGTGGAATAGGGTGATGTTATGCGTTGGGCCTAGACGTTCTAAGAAAGTCAGTAATGCGCCCGGACGTTCGGGGAATTCCACGCGGAATAGGCGTTCATTTTCGATATCGGCATGACCGCCAATCAAATAACGGATATGCAGTTTAGCCACTTCATCATCAGAAAGATCGTCTACATCGTATTGGAATTTTAAGGTTTCAAAAATTTCCTGACGTTCTTTCTCACCATTTTTGAGACTAATACCCACAAACACTTGAGCGGCACTTGAGTTGCTTGCACGGTAGTTAAATTCAGTGATATTACGGCCTTGTAGTGCACGGCAGAATTTAAGGAAAGAACCTTTTTCTTCTGGAATGGTCACAGCAAAGATCGCTTCTTTACGTTCACCCAGTTCGGTACGTTCTGCAATGTAGCGCAGACGGTCAAAGTTCATGTTTGCACCGCAAACAATCGATACCATATTTTTACCTTCTAGACCATGCTCAGCTACATACTTCTTAATACCTGCAAGCGCCATTGCACCTGACGGTTCTACAATGCTGCGGCATTCATCAAAGGTATCTTTAATCGCTGCACAGATTTCATCGGTATTTACCAGTACAACTTCACGCTCAACAATAGGGCCTGAGTTATCTGATTTTTGTAGCTGAATCACTTCAAATGGTTTTTCACCAATTTGAGCAACTGCTGTACCGTCGGCAAATAAACCTACAGATGGAAGAATGACACGTTCATTAGCTTCAAAGGCTGCTTTTAAACATGCTGATTCGTCATATTCAACAGGAATGACTTTAACATGCGGTGCCACATCACCAAGATAAGCAGCTACACCGGCAATGAGACCGCCACCGCCCACAGCAACAAATACATAGTCTACATCACGCCATTGACGCAAAATTTCGTTGGCAATGGTTCCTTGACCGGCCATAACGAGTTCGTCGTCATAAGGTGGAATAAAGGTCATACCTTCATCTTTTGCACATTGGATTGCGTATTTATTGGCTACGTCAAAAGAATCGCCATGCAGAACCACTTCACCGCCTAAGCGTTTAACCGCTTGTACTTTAATGTCTGGTGTGGTTTTAGGCATAACGATAATGGCGCGAATACCCAACTTTTTACCAGATAACGCCACGCCTTGAGCATGGTTACCTGCAGAAGCAGTAATAACGCCACGTTCCAACTGAGATTTCGGTAATTGACTAATACGGTTGTAGGCACCGCGTAGCTTGAAAGAAAAGACAGGTTGTAAATCTTCGCGTTTAAAGCGAATGTTATTGTTTAGTTTTTCACTAATTCGTGGCGCTGCTTCGAGTGGGGTTTCGATTGCAACGTCATAGACCGTTGCCTGTAATATTTGTCGAACCAAACGAGACAGCATGTTAATTTTCCATCTAACAGTTTAAAATAGGGGTTTATTGTAACAAACCCCTGTACATTTGGGCTGAAAAATCAGCGTCTAATGTCAAAAAATAGTTGAGCCAAGTTATGAGTCTGTATGCAACCCAAGATGAAAAGAAACAAGCTGCCGCAAAAGCTGCGTTAAAGCATTTGCCAAAGGGCGGTATTTTGGGTGTTGGTACAGGAAGTACTGTGAACTTCCTCATCGAATTATTGCCAGAGCTTCAACTCGAAGCTGCTGTTGCAAGTTCTGAAGCAACTGCACAACGTTTGAAAAAATTAGGCATTGAAGTGGTTGATATGAACCACGTTGGCGGTTTAGATGCCTATGTGGATGGTGCAGATGAAATCGACCGTCATATGCACATGATTAAAGGTGGCGGAGCTGCGTTGACTCGTGAAAAAATCGTGGCGTCTATTGCGAAAAAATTCGTTTGTATCGTAGATGATTCTAAATGGGTTGATCAGTTGGCACGTGAATTTCCGCTTCCTGTAGAAGTGATTCCAATGGCACGTTCTGCTGTGGCACGTAAAATCGTTTCTTTAGGCGGCGATCCTGTGTACCGTGAAGGCGTAGTAACAGATAACGGTAATGTAATTTTAGACGTACACAACTTAAATATCCTAAATGCATTGGAACTTGAAAAAACTTTAAACAATATTCCGGGTGTAGTGTGTAACGGTATCTTTGCTCTAAACAAGGCGGATATTGCGGTTGTAGCTACTGATAACGGTATTGAAGAGCGTACTGCGGTTTAATCTATAGAAAATTTAAATGTAAATAGAGTTTCGATTTATATTTAAATTTCTAATGGAAGTTCCCTCTCCTTTGAGGAGAGGGTTAGGGAGAGGTCAATTTAAATGTCCCCCTCATCCTAACCTTCTCCCAGAGGGAGAAGGAACCCCCAATATACTTTTTGAAAACTGCTTAAAATTCAATTTATGCATTGTTTAAAAGCTTTTAATAAAAAAATAAATGACACTAAACCTTCCTGAAATTCAAATCACTCGGAAATTACGTGCCACACGCCTAAGACTCCGTGTAGAACCAACTCAAATCAAATTAACGGTTCCGCAGTTTTGTACTCAGCGCCAAGTTCAAGATTTTTTGAAACAATCAGAACAATGGATGATTGAGACATGGCAGAAGCAGCAGGAAAAAGCAGGGCTGCAGGATCGAAGTCTGCCAATAAAATTAAAGTTATTTAATTTAGAACAACCGTTAATGGTTGTTTATCAAACGCAAAAACATTCATTTATCTTGGATGACGAAAGCCATCAACTATTCATCAGTGATCGACAGCCTGAGCAATATTTAAAAAGTTTTGTGATTGCTTATGCCAAAGAGTATTTACCAATTTATTTAAAGCAAGTGAGCAGTGAAACAGGCTTGAAATATGGTGAATGCTCAATTCGTCAGCCCAAAACGCGCTGGGGAAGCTGTTCAGCGCGCCATGATATTATGCTGAATAGCGCATTGGTGCTGTTTCCAGAGCAAGTTGTACGATATGTGGCTGTACATGAGTTAGCGCATACCAAGCACTTTGACCATAGCCCAAACTTTTGGGCTGAAGTGCAAAAGCATGATATAAATTTTCAGCAGCATCGAAAAATACTAAAAATGACGGCAATGCCTTGGTGGTGGGTGCTCTGAATTAAAGGCACTAAGTTGTAAACACTAAAGCATTTCTTAATATATTATTTCAATTAAATCAAATCCTTCTTGGTATGTAGGCGGTTCTAATGCGTAATAAACATTGGTTAATGCCATCAGATCGACTATTTCATCTGAAGGGCGTTGAGCGTTTCTTTTTATGCATACTTCGAGCGGGATTTGAAACCATACAGCAACGCATTTTTTACCCAATTATTTAGCTTGCTCAATTATCGGTAGACGTTCAGATTGCTTTACTAAAATAGCATCAAAAATAATATTTTCAGGTTCGCGGGATATTTGGTTTTTGGCCCAAGTTGATTTCCCAGCCCCTTGGCATCCGATCAATATATAAATGATTTTAACCTTTGGGTTAGTTTTTAATTCATGCTTAAAAGCGTCAAAACAGCATTGCCATGCTGGAATATTTCTTTCTTTAGTGAAGACACGACCTTGAGCTGTGGATAGGTAATGATAAGGATTTATATGCATGATCTGACTTAATAGGATTCAGAAGACAAGCTAACATTATAAAGTGAAGCTTTATATGTCAAAACAGTTCAGAAATCCTCAACTTCCTGTCATACTACGCAGTCATCAAATGGATACTTTGAATAGAGGTAAAGAGCGTGATTTCAGTAGGTATTGTCGGCGGTACAGGTTACACAGGTGTTGAATTACTGCGTATTTTACTGCGACACCCCAATGCAGAAGTAAAAGTTTTAACTTCGCGTACTGAAAATGGCCGCCGTGTGGATGATATGTTCCCGAGCTTGCGTGGACATACAGACCTTTGCTATTCAGATCTAAATATTGAAGAACTAAAACAATGTGACGTTGTATTCTTTGCGACGCCGCACGGTGTTGCAATGAAACACGCTGTAGAATTGGTTGCTGCAAATACTAAAGTGATTGACCTTGCTGCTGACTTCCGCTTGCAAGACTTAGCTCAATTTGAGAAATGGTATGGCCTCGACCATGCTTGCCCAGAATTATTAAAAGATTCAGTTTATGGTTTGTCTGAATTAAACCGTGAAAAAATTCAAAAGGCTTCAGTGATTGGTAACCCAGGTTGTTACCCAACAACTGTACAGCTTGGTTTAGCGCCAGTATTAAAAGCTGAAGGATTAGTGGAACCTGAAAGCATTATTATTGATGCAAAATCAGGTGTGTCTGGTGCAGGTCGTAAAGCCAGCCTAGGTATGATCTATTCTGAAAATGCAGATAACTTTAAAGCTTATGGTGTAGCGGGTCACCGTCATCATCCTGAAATTGTAGAAGCCTTAGAAAATATTTCAGGTCAAAAAGGTGTGTTTAACGAAATTTTATTCGTACCGCATTTAGTACCGATGATTCGTGGCATGCTCAGCACTATCTATATTGATTTGACAGACGCAGGTGCTTCTGCGGATTTACAAAGCATATATGAACAGTTCTATGCCAATGAGCAGTTTGTAGATGTTATGCCTGCAGGTAGCTCACCTGAAACACGTACTGTGCGTGGTGCGAACCAATTACGTATTGCGATTTGCAAGCCTCAACCGAAAAAATTAGTGATTTTGGTGGCTCAAGACAACTTGGTGAAAGGTGCTGCTGGTCAAGCCGTACAAAATATGAACTTGATGTTTAGTTTTGCTGAAAATGCAGGACTTCAAGGCATTGGTTTATTACCATAAGAAACGATTTAAAACTTCACACACATTTAAAACTGGATTTAAATGTGTGCCTTGAGTGAACTAAAAATAAGAGATGACGATGTCGAATACAGAATCTAATTTCAAGTCAGAACCTGAAAACAGTGAAAAAACGCCTTTTATGAAGACGAATATGCCACTGGCGATTGGTGCAGTTGTACTTGCATTGAGCAGCGGTTTGCTCGGATATAGTATCGGTCATCGTCAGGGCTTAACAGTGGTCGGTTATGATGCAGATGCAGAACAGCTCGTTGATGTGGTGCAAAAGCAAAAAACTGAATTAGCAGGCCTAAATAAAAGTTTGAATGCGGCAATCCAAGAGCGTGATGTCGCTGTAAGTAATTCAAATGATTTATATTTGGCTGTTAAAAAAGCACGTGATGATCAAGAATTAACTGGTAATTTGGGTGTTTTGTATCGTGAAGTATTGCGCCAACGTGGTGGTATGCCTCTTGCAGTACAACATTTAGCGATCAAACCTTTACCTGAAAATGCGTATGAATACCAACTAGATCTTGTTCAAGTTAGCCCGTCAAAAAGTAATGTATCTGGAAGTGTTGAGCTGCGCCTAATTAAGGGGACAGAAGTACTTGCAGTGCCTTTAGAGGACAAAAACTTTAACTTTAGCGAAAGTGAACGACTCACTGGACGTTGGACCATGCCAAAAGGCTTTAGTCCAGACTTTATTGAAGTGCGTTTAACAGGTTCTAAACCCGTTATTCGCCGTTTTAGCTGGTCGAAAGGTCAGCCTGTTGAAAATCAATCTGCCTTCCTTTCAGAAATTCCTCAAACTGAAGCAAGTGCAAACTAAGTGTGAAACCTAAATCCTATGCGAACCAATAAGCGTCAAACGTGTTTATCTGACATTAAAAATTCATTTTACCAATCTGGTTTAGTGGACTGGCATCTAAACCCGACTCTCAGCCAAGGTACGCAGGATGATGGTGATTCAGACATTCAAGTATTGACTGCGCCACCTGAGTTAAAGCGTCCTCCTATGTATGCTGTCGTTTTAATGAACGATGATTACACCCCAATGGACTTTGTAATTGAAATTTTACAACAATACTTTGCTTTGAATCTTGACCAAGCCACTCAAGTAATGCTAACTGTACATTATGAAGGAAAGGGTGTTGCAGGGGTTTATCCGCGAGACATCGCAGAGACTAAAGCAAATCAGGTCAATAATTACGCTCGGTCGCAAAGTCATCCATTACTTTGTCAGATTGAGCCAAAAGATTAATAAGGGGATTACATGCTCAGTCGTCAATTAGAAGTATCATTACGTTTGGCTGTCAGCATGGCTCGTCAAAAGAGACATGAATTTTTGACGGTAGAACATTTATTATTGGCTTTACTGGATAATGATTCCGCTGTTAATGCATTGAAAGCATGTGGCGCAGACATTATTGTTCTTCGCAAAGAACTTGAAGAATACGTAGAACAACATACCCCTAAGCTTGGCGAAAATAGCGATCAAGCGCCACATCCTACAGAAAGTTTTGATCGTATTTTGCAGCGTGCAATTTTCCATGTGCAATCGAGTGGTAATGACCGCACTGTAGAAGGTGCAGACATTTTAGTTGCGATGTATTCAGAGCGTGATTCATTTGCGGTGTATTTACTTAAACGCCATCAAATCAACCGTTTGACATTAACGCAGTATTTGTCTCATGGCACACGTAAAGATGAAGTCCAAGCAGAAGAAGAAATCGAAGAGCTCGATGGTGAAAGCACCACGTCTTCAAATTCTGGCCCATTAGAGCTTTATACGACCAATCTCAATGTTGAAGCTCAAAAAGGCAAAACAGATCCACTGATTGGTCGTGAAAAAGAGATTGAACGTACAGCTCAAATTCTATGCCGTCGCCGTAAAAACAACCCACTTTTGGTGGGTGATCCGGGTGTAGGTAAAACTTCGATTGCTGAAGGATTGGCTTGGCTCATTGTAAATGGTAAAGCACCTAAACCGCTTGAAAATGCAGAAGTGTTTAGTTTAGACATTGGTGCTTTAGTCGCTGGAACTAAATACCGTGGTGATTTTGAAAAGCGTTTAAAACAACTGCTAAATGCCTTGAAGAAAAAGCCCGAAGCTATTTTATTTATTGATGAAATTCACATGATCATCGGTGCAGGCTCAAGTATGGGCAGCACGATGGATGCATCGAACCTCATCAAGCCAGCTTTGGCGAATGGTACTTTGCGTTGTATCGGTTCAACGACTTTCCAAGAATACCGTCAAGTCTTTGAAAAAGATCATGCATTATCACGTCGTTTCCAAAAAATTGATGTCAATGAACCATCTATTTCAGAAACGATTGATATTCTTCGTGGCTTAAAAGGAAAATTTGAAGAATTCCATCATGTGAAATACGAAGATCAAGCGTTGGTTTCTGCGGTTGAGCTTTCAGCGAAATTTATCAATGATCGTTTCTTGCCTGATAAAGCCATTGATGTGATTGATGAAGCTGGTGCGCAGCGTCGTTTAAAAGCTGAGCAAGATGATACAGTCATTTCAGTTGAAAACATTGAAGATATCGTATCGAAAATTGCCCGTATTCCGCCGAAAACTGTGTCTAAAGATGACAAGAGCGTTCTTGAAAATCTTGAGCGAGATCTGAAACGTGTGGTGTTTGGTCAGGATGAGGCCATTGAAGCGCTTGCATCTGCGATTAAATTATCTCGTGCAGGTCTTAAAGCACCAGATAAGCCAGTGGGTAATTTTGTCTTTGCGGGTCCTACAGGTGTGGGTAAAACTGAAGTCACTAAGCAATTGGCGAAATTGTTAGGCGTTGAACTTGTACGTTTCGATATGTCGGAATACATGGAACGTCATGCAGTATCACGTTTAATTGGTGCGCCTCCGGGTTATGTCGGTTTTGATCAAGGTGGTTTGCTGACCGACGCGATTCATAAAAATCCGCATTGCGTGCTATTACTAGACGAAATTGAGAAAGCACATCCAGATGTCTTTAATTTGTTACTTCAAATTATGGATCATGGTTCATTAACGGATAATAACGGTCGTAAGTCTGACTTCCGTAACGTCGTGTTAGTACTGACGACTAATATTGGTGCAGAATCAATTTCACGTGTGAGCATTGGTTTCATGGATCAAGACAACAGTAATGACAACCAAGACGCGATGAAAAAAGCCTTCTCACCAGAGTTCCGTAACCGTTTAGATGGTGTCATTCAATTTAAAGCATTGCCAACAACGGTCATTGAAAGTGTGGTTGATAAGTTCTTAACAGAGCTTCAGGCACAGTTAGATGATAAGAAAGTGGTTCTTGAAGTTGATCAAGATGCACGTGAATGGATGGCTGAGCAAGGATACGATCGCTTGATGGGCGCTCGTCCAATGCAGCGTTTAATCCAAGAGCATTTGAAAAAACCGCTTGCTGAAATGATTCTGTTTGGTGAGCTTGCGGAACATGGCGGCAATGTTGCTGTTTCAGTGAAGAAAGAAAATGGTAAAGCTGTGGGCTTAAAACTCGAAGTGTTTGAAGACCAAACCGCTGAACCTGCTTAAATAATTTATTTATAAAAAACCCGTGCTTGCACGGGTTTTTTATATTTATTCGACGCTAGATTTGGATTTTTCTATGATGGACATAGCATTTACAAAAGTGCTGACCACGTTTGGTTTATTTGCACTGACAGCACTGATGGAAATTTTAGGCTGTTACTTCCCATATTTGATTTTAAATCAGCAAAAATCGCAGTGGTTATGGATTCCAACAGCGCTTGCATTGGCTGCATTTGTTTGGTTATTGACGTTACATCCAGCAGCTTCGGGTCGTATCTATGCAGCCTATGGCGGAATCTACATTTTTTCTGCGTTACTGTGGTTGCGTTTTGTAGATCACGTAACTCTAACGCGATGGGATATGCTAGGTGGCATCATTGTATTAGTGGGTGCAGCTGTGATTGCATTACAGCCTCAAGGTTTAATTCGTTAAGTTAAAAAACATTGCAGAAGTTAAACCAAGAGCTATAAGAAATCAGATGTTTATTTAAATTTACATTCAGCGTTGTGGATTTTTATTTCGTATTTTTGTTGAGGTGAAGATAAATCCATTTCTAATACATATGGATTTACACGTTGAAATTGATGTTCAAATAGCAATTCACAATTTTGTAGAGAATTCTTTTTGATCAGTTGTTTGACTTGCTGTTGACCCACCGATTCTGCAAATTGTGTAAAGTCAGGTGTGGTGATAATTCCTTCAATTTCTATTTTATCTGCTGAAACTTCCATTTTTTCCATCAACATATTTTGGTCAACTTGAAAAGGAAGAGTACGAGAGTCTTCGTCACTTATGGCAGAAAGTATTTCATCTAATGCAGGCTTATTTTTGATTTGATATGCTGCATCCAAAATTCCTTTTTTTACGAGGTATTGATCTAACTCAGTTGGAGACGCTGCAAGTGTAACGGTGCTTAGGCCCAAAGAGACTAAAATTAAAAAGCTTTTTTGAATATGCATATTTTAAATCACTTATAAAAGTTATGGTTTTATTAAAGCATGCAAAAACAAAAAAAGCACCCGAAGGTGCTTCATTTATCTAAGTAAAACCTTAGTCTTTTTTAAGATTTTCGTTAATTAAGAATTCAACAAGTGCTTTTTGTGCATGTAAGCGATTTTCAGCTTCATCCCAAACCACGGCATTTTTGTGGTCAAGCATATTTTCAGAAATTTCTTCACCACGATGCGCAGGCAAGCAGTGCATAAATAAGCAGTCAGCGTGAGCAAGATCCATCAGGCGTTCATTCACTTGATAATCAGCAAAAGCTTTTTCACGAATTTTTTGTTCTTCTTCTTGGCCCATACTTGCCCAAACATCTGTCACGATTAAATCTGCATTAACTGCAGCATCTTCGGCAGAATCAACAAGTTCCACACAGTGTGCAAATTCAGATAAAAATTCTGCTTTAGGTTCATAGCCCTTAGGTGCAGCGATTTTTAATTTAAAGCCCCACATATGAGCCGCTTCAATATATGAGTTACACATATTGTTGCCATCACCAATCCAAGCAACCGTTTTGCCTTCAATAGAACCACGGTGTTCAACAAATGTTTGAACATCGGCAAGTAATTGGCAAGGGTGGTGATCATCTGTTAATGCATTGATGACAGGAACTTTTGAATAAGAAGCAAAACGTTCAACAATGTCATGACCAAAAGTACGAATCATCACAATATCAAGCATGCTTGAAATCACACGTGCAGAATCTTCCACTGGCTCACCACGACCTAATTGAGAGTCGCGAGATGAAAGGAAAATTGCACTACCACCAAATTGGCTCATTCCTGCTTCAAACGATACACGTGTACGGGTGCTCGATTTCTCAAAAATCATGCCCATGACTTTACCAACGAAAGGTTGGAAAACTTCATTGTTATGCTGTTTGCGCTTGAGTTCGATACCGCGCTGTACAATTTGGTTAAGTTCTAAAGTCGATAAATCGCGTAAAGTTAGAAAGTGACGTAGAGCCATTGTTACTCCACAATAATTGCTGAATCAAAAAACAAAACAACAATTAGTTGTTGGTTGGTTAGAGAAAAAGGAATCGATTAATATACTATAAGAGAGGTAAATTGCAAAAAATCTAGCGCTTTTGGTGACCGTCTAGGAAACGATCGACGCAATAACTGATGTAATTGATGGTTTCTTGATCATTTTCATCAATGCTGATGCCCATGAGAACGCGCCATTCTAAATTACGCAGAATCCCAAAATAAAACTGAGCCGAAAATAGCGGGTTTTCACAATACAGCAAACCGTGTTGATGTGCTTGATATAAAATTTCGGCAACGGTGTTCTGAATTTGTTTCGGGCCTTGCTCATGAATATAACGTGCTATTTCAGGATTACGTCCTGTTTGTTCTAAGACTAACCGCATAAATGCCACATTTTCAGGCATGACGATATGTTGATGAAAATTACTTAAGGTGTTGATGAGATAAGCACGAATATCGGTATTCGGGCTGACAGTAAACGGTAGGCAAATATCTTTGAAAAATAAGCAGCGACGATAGTCACAAATCGCCTTAAATAATCCGTCTTTATTACCAAAATATTTATAGATCGATGCTTTTGACCCACCGGCATGATTCACAATATCGTCTAATGAAACTGCATCAAAACCACGTTTTAAAAAAAGCTCCGTAGCACTTTCTAAAAGTGCAACACATCGTTCATGTCCGCGCCGCGTTTGTGGCTGGTCATGCGTTAGAGGTTCAATGTGTATTAAATCTTGCATAAAGTGATAATTTTTAACAAAAAAAGAGCTAGTTTGACGATAATTATAGCAAAAAAATTAGTACTTTTCTGCTTTGCTCATAAATAAGAGATCTTTGACTAAAGAATAACAACAGATAGGTGACAAGTGAAATATTTGACTAAAGTTTTAGAGTTAATATTCTACAAAGCCATAGAGTTGGAAAAAAATATGGATATACTCAAACTTCGAAAATTAAAGTAAATGCCGTGGAAAGGAATATGACACAACAAACGTCTGCAGGCTTAAGATTTAGACAAGCATTGGAAATCGAAAAACCATTACAAATCATTGGCACAGTAAATGCCTATGCAGCAATGATGGCAAAAGAAGTTGGCTATAAAGCCATATATTTATCTGGTGCAGGTGTTGCGAACTATTCATATGGTTTACCTGACTTAGGCATGACCAGTTTAGACAATGTTTTGGAAGATGTTCGTCGTATTACTGAACGTGTAGATACGCCATTACTTGTCGATATCGATACAGGTTGGGGCGGTGCATTTAACATTGCTCGTACTGTGAAACAAATGATTGCTGCGGGTGCAGCAGCGGTTCATATCGAAGACCAAGTCGCGCAAAAACGCTGTGGACACCGTCCGAACAAAGAAATTGTGACGCAGCAGGAAATGGTTGACCGTATTAAAGCGGCTGTCGATGCAAAAACTGATTCAAACTTTGTAGTGATGGCACGTACAGATGCTTTGCAGAAAGAAGGTCTGCAAGCAGTGATTGACCGTGCATGTGCATGTGTAGAAGCCGGTGCTGATGCGATCTTTGCTGAAGCAATGACTGATATTACCATGTACAAAACTGTCTGCGATGCTGTGGGTGTACCTGTACTGGCAAACATTACAGAGTTTGGTGATACCCCTTACTACACCAAAGAAGAACTAGGCGAGCAGGGTATTGCAATGGTGCTTTACCCATTATCACCAACACGTGCAATGCAAAAAGCGGCACTCGAAGTAATGCATGCGATCCGCAATGACGGTACACAAGTCAATGTACTGGATAAAATGCAACAACGAAAAGAACTCTATCAATTCCTCGATTATCACACTTTTGAAAACACCTTAGATAAATTGTTCACTGAAGGAAAATAAAAAATGGCTGAAGGAAAAGTACTCACGGGCGCAGGACTGCGCGGACAAGTAGCTGGTAAAACTGCATTGTCAACTGTAGGCAAAAGTGGTGCGGGCTTAACCTATCGTGGTTATGACGTTCAAGACTTGGCAGAAAACTGTCAGTTTGAAGAAGTCGCATACCTGATTTTCTTTGGTGAATTGCCAACAACAGAACAACTAGCAGCATACAAAGCCAAACTCAAATCATTGCGTCAATTACCACAAGCGTTGAAAGAGGTGTTAGAGCGTATTCCTGCTGACTCACACCCAATGGATGTGATGCGTACAGGCGTTTCAATGTTAGGTAACTTGGAAACAGAACAGTCATTTGCTGAGCAACAAGATGTTGCAGACCGTATTTTGGCAACGCTACCTGCGATCATTTGCTACTGGTATCGTTTCAGCCATGATGGTGTACGTGTAGAAGAAAACACCGATGATGATTCAATCGGCGCTCAATTCCTACATTTACTGCGTGGCGAAAAACCAAATGAATTGCACGAGCAAGTGATGAACGTATCACTGATTTTGTATGCAGAGCATGAGTTTAACGCATCTACATTCACAGCGCGTGTATGTGCATCAACATTGTCAGATATGCATTCATGCATCACAGGTGCAATTGGTTCACTACGTGGCCCATTACATGGCGGTGCGAACGAAGCTGCGATGGAAATGATCGAAAACTGGACGTCTCCAGAAGAAGCTGAACGTGAAATGCTCGGCAAACTTGAGCGTAAAGAAAAGATCATGGGCTTTGGTCATGCGATCTATAAAGACAATGATCCACGTAATGGCATCATCAAAATTTGGTCTGAGCGCCTAGCTAAAGACGTGGGTGATACCGTACTTTACCCTGTATCAGTACGCTGTGAAGAAGTGATGTGGCGTGAGAAGAAATTGTTCTGTAATGCAGACTTCTTCCATGCATCGGCTTATCACTTCATGGATATTGCAACCAAACTATTCACGCCAATCTTTGTAATGTCACGTGTAACAGGCTGGGCAGCACATGTGATGGAACAGCGTGCGGATAACCGAATCATTCGCCCAAGCGCGGACTATACAGGCCCTGAACTGCGCAAAGTGGTGCCAATTGCAGAGCGTTCTGCGGCATAATTTTAAAGTGAAATAAAAAAGCCTCAAAAGAGGCTTTTTTATTATTTGTTAATTGAGTTAACAATCTATTTGGTTAATAAAACAGGATCTTCGACGCTATATCCCGTTTCAAATGGAATCCCTAGATATTTAACAGTCACTAAATAAAAAGGCTTTTGCACTACACGATAAGTTTTAGAGATTTTTAAACCTTCTTTATAGGTCTCAGCCTTTTGTATGGCGCTTTTATACTGCGAATTTTTAATACGATATTGATAGGTCCATTTATCAATGGTTTCAGTGGGGTCATACCAAGATTTTGCAGTGCCATTCATGGTTGTTAATACCTGTATTCGAGCATTATTGTTATTTACAGGTGTTAATTTGACTAAACGCTTTTTAATTTTCGCGATTTCTTTATCAAACTGGGCACTGTCTTGATCGTAATCAATCCGTTTTGTCTTGGGATTAATATATAAAGACTTCACTGTAATTAATTGCGTTGGTTTTTGGCTATTTAATTGATAATAATATAATTGTGGTAAACGACCACGACCATCTTCAAAATGACGCATTAAATAGATTTTTTGGTCTTTTTTATCAAAACCTAAAACCTCAATGGTTTGAGGGCCGCCTACCGTAGCCAAAGCAGAGCAGGACAGTAGTGTGCTTATTGCGAATGCACTGAAATGACGTAGCTGCATTTTCTTGTCCTGATAAGTAAATTCCTCAATACAGTATGCGATACAAAATGATATTTAAATATGAAGATTATGTATGTTTTATTCTGCATTTAAGATGTCTAATACACTGTGAGCAACATTTTCAGTTAACTGATCTAGGCGTTCTAAAGCCGTACCTAAAATAAAATAGTGATAATTATAGATACGACCGTCATGTAAGATTGAAATATAAAATGTACCTTCGGGTTTTTCTACGGTTGCACTGCCACCAGGTTTGAGTAATCCAGTGCAGGCCACCACAAAGTCCGCATGTAAAAATAGTTGTTGTCCTTGCTCAGCCATCGCTTGAGTCACTTCTGCGGATTCGGCCGTAAATTTTTCTATTAGTAGAGGATCTACTTTTAAAATTTCACGCTTGATTGATGGATCATAGCTCACTAGTCCACCTAATAAGATATCTGCACCACTATTCTTATAAATTGAAAATTGACTACATAAATAACCAGAGCTTGCACTCTCGATAAACGCGATAGTCATGGATTTTTGTTCTAAAGCATCGCAACACTGTTTAAGCATGTGCTTACCCCAAAGTAGAATGGTGAATGATCATTAGTATTCTTAAAATTTTAGCATTGATTTCGCTCGCCTGTAATTTCACTAAAAGTCTAAGTTGGTACTGTGTGTGTTGTGGAATTCACGAAAATAGCGTGATTGTTTAGAAGCTGTACGAAAATATGAAATAAAGGTTTCTTCGGAAGGAAAACGATGTTAAAACTTAAAATAAAGAGCGTAACAAAAGTAGGTTTATTTCAATGAAAACGACTGTTAAATATGTAGTATTAAAAAGCCTAGACTATCAATTGGGCACGCCACTTTTTCAAGAAGAATTAGACGCAGATAGCCTGTATTTTGATCAAATTCCGGCTGTAATTCAGTATCAAAATCATCAATTCAAAGTGAAAAGCAAAGAGTTAAAGCGTGTTTATTTGGCTGAAGAAAATGAAGACATGCAAACCATTATTGTGAAAGTACTTGCCGTTTAATTTCGATCAATTTTTAGTATTAAAAATACAGCTCTCATTGAGTTGGGAGCTGTATTTTTGTATTTGATAGACTCAAACTATAGATTAATCTAGATTTAAAGGAGATATATATTTTTAATGATCACTTGATCATATCGATTTAGCTATTCGACCAACAGCTATTTAATCCCCCAGATATTATTTAGTATAATTTATCTGTTTTTTCATGGGGGGAGACATGATGGACTTATTTAAATTTCTAAAAAGCTTTAATACAACGGGCACTTATCTTTTAATTTCAACGATTTCACTAGTTTGCTTAGTTGTGTATTTCTATTTTATTAATCCAAACTGATCTAAGTTGACTACCAACATCTTTGGCTTTAAATAAAGAGCTTAGTAAATAAAACTACATAATAAAATTTTATATCAAAAATATTGATATAAAATTTTTAGTGAATTTAAAATAAAAAGCGCCTCTTGGCGCTTTTTATTTTAAGTATTAGTTTATTGGGCAGGTATTTAAATACGTCTTATTATCAATTGAGTGAATAAAGTTGTCGATTAAATATTCGCTTTGTTTGAGTGAATCACGATGGTCACCATTTTTAATTGGGTGAAAGGCTATGGGCTTATTTTCCTTGCAGACTTTTTGGTAATAAGCATGGACACCCAGATAATCTACCAATTGATCTTGATCACCTTGTACTAACAGTAACGGTACTTGAGGTGTCATAAATTCTATCGACTGTTTTTTTAAATAACGGGTTAATGGCGTTAAATCTACCTTGGGTTTAAAAACGGTTTTTTGCGATATTTTTAGTTCAGTTTGTAGTTCTGATAAGCAGCGATTACGAGCATGGTTCAGGATTTTCTGCATTTCAGGGCTTACTAAATCTTTTGCTGAAAGAGTAGGCTCCGCAGCTTCAGCACCTAATAGGACGATAGGTAAAAATGCTGCAACGCTCGGATCAATATTAGACTGTGTTGCTACATATTCAGCAATCCCTTCATATTGGTAGCCGCCCGGTGCCAATGCAATTGCTCCGCGTAAATTGAGTTCAGGAGCATCCTTTTGTCCAAACGCGGCCACGGTTAGGGACGCGGCACCGCCTTGACTGTGACCCATGACATACCAGTTTTTACTCAATTTTACTGATTTTAATTGATGCATCGCACGGACTGCATCAACGACAGTGTGTAACTGACTTTGAGCATTCATATAGGGGTGGCCGCCTGGTGTACCCAAACCTTGATAATCCGGCGCAACGACTGCATAGCCACGAGCAAGCCAAGCGTTTAAAGCTTTGGCTGCAATTTGTTGGTATACGTGAACGGGTCCATCAGCATAATCACCCGAAGGTGCGCAGGTATCAGCTACACCAGTTGTACCATGTGCCCATGCCAAAACTGGCCAACCACCTTTCGGGGCTTTACCTTTAGGTAATAGGATATATCCAGAAGCAACAATCGGCTCTGCATAAACACCTCGACTTCGATAAGTGACGATATATCGTTCAGCTGCATTACTAAAAAGATCAGGTGTTTGAGCTTGTATAGATAGTATTGTACCGGGTGTAAGGGCTGTTATATTGGCGATTTGACCTTCATTTATTCTGGAAGGTACAGGAGATGCAGTTGTGTATGTTGAAGCTAGACAAATACAGCTAGCAACCAATTTGAGAATAAAATGCTTAGTTTCCATTATGGGCACCGTCTTCTGTTCAAAAGGTTAATTTCAAGTTTTCACGTTGTATCAATTATTCTATGAATTTTTAATATAGTGGCTAATCTGCATAAAATAAAGTTCGATGTTGAACTTACTTTTTGATTTAAAATGTAACAATTGTGGTGAATGAATATGAATTCACTCACATTGCTTATGCTGAAAATATAGTCTTTTGTTATTTCCTTTAAAACGGCTTTGTTGCACAAATATTTAAAAATTAAAATCTCCCATACCTACTCATATTTAAGTGACAACTTGGGTATGAGGGCGACCTAATCCTGCGAATTTATTTAAGACATCTACGCGTGCATGAATCTCATTCACTTTACTATTAAAATTCCTTGAGCAGAGTTTATCGCCTAATAATTTAATGCAATGCATCTTGGTTTCAACTAGACTTCGCCGATGATAGCCCGACCTTTTTTTCAAGAGTGTCCTGCCTGAGAAGCACTGCTTCGCAAGATTAACCGTTCGAAGGAGTTCATTTCGCTCTCGTGAATGAGTTTTTATATCTTTCCAGGGCTTTGCATTTTTTCTAGGTGGAATCACTGCATACGTTTGCCGATCTGCAATGACCTGACGGCATCGTGTATAGACAGAATCGATTTGTTCATCTAAAGGGATTTGAGCAAGTAAATCTTCCAGTACCTATGAATCACTGACATTATCTGCGGTGAGGTGTACAGCACGTATTTGAATAGTTTCAGCATCGATACCAATATGAACCTTACGCCATTGGCGACGATATTTAGGTCCATTTTTTTTACGCTTCCATTCACCTTCACCTAAAAACTTTAGGCAAGTAGAGTCTACGAGTAGATGGAGACCACCACTACTTTTTTGATAGCCAATTGCAATATCGATATGCCTTTGTCTTCTGCACAGTGTGGAATAATCTGGCGCTGTCCAAGCTAATCCACAAAGCTTAATCAGACTTTGGACAAAGCCTGTGACCATTCGCAAAGACAATTTAAATAAAGTTTTGATCATTAAGCAGCATTGAATAGCCGTATCGGAGTAAGTTTGATTTCGACCTTGTTTTGCTTGCGGATGAGCCTACCATTGAGTCAAAGGTTCAAACCGGATAGAAATATTTCCTCGATTAATTAAGGCGCGGTTATATGTGGACCAATTGGTTGTACGAAAGATTTTGGATGTAGGTTTATTCATCTAGGAATTATATTGCGGAATAAGACCTTATCGGTAGGTTTGTGCAACAAAGCCTTTAACAATATAAAAATTTTAAATTACTTAAAATTGTAACAAAAATAACTTTTATACGTATGGATTATATATTTTAGTTAATCTTAACAAAGACTTAGCAAAATATTTAAATTGGATAAAAGTTAATATCTTTAATTTGCATTAATGTTTTGTTTTTTGATCTATTTCGCACTTTTAAATTTATACAATTTAGTTAAATTAATAGAATAACTATTCTAAATCAAGCAATCAAAATACCCAATTTATATGATCATCATGTTTTAAGGCAGATCTATGATTTTATAGTCGAACGGGAAGGATTCGAAAAATTAACATCCTATAACCAAGCTATGGAGTTTTTCAAAGAATGAACCGTACCGGGTTTGTCGGAGACATTTTTATTTAAGTTAGGCCACGTGACCTAACGGGTTAATCTTATCATAGTACATTGCTTCAAACTCAAAAGGCGATACATAACCCAATGCGCTGTGTACACGCTTTTTGTTGAACCAATCTACCCAATTTAATGTCGCAAGTTGTACATCCGCTAAACCTTGCCAGTCTGCTTTTAAATATTCAATCACCTCTGTTTTGTATAACCCATTCACTGTTTCAGCCAAAGCGTTATCGTATGAATCACCGGTCGTACCGACTGATGCTCGTAAATTTGCTGCTTCTAAACGATTGGTATAGCGAATTGAAAGATATTGAACACCTCTATCTGAATGATGAATCACATTCTTAGGCATACCTCGGTCATGCAATGCTTGCTCTAGTGCATCGAGCACCATGTCTGTATTCATACGTGTTGATACTTTCCATCCAACAATCGCTCGTGAGAACACATCAATAATAAAGGCGGTATAGACCCAGCCTGAATGAGTTTGAATATACGTGAAGTCACCGACCTGAGATACCGTCTTGGTAGTCAATCAGGTTTTGAGATTATTCGACCAATAAATAATCTCTTTGATAGGCAGTCTGATGTTTTAAAACGCCATAACACAGATGTATAAGCTTGCGCATTGCAG
>NZ_VOZH01000048.1:0-17990 GCF_013419875.1 Acinetobacter sp. YH12049
CAAGTAACTTGGACCAGTGTTGATCATTTAGCATTGTTCGAGGCATAGCGAGTGTAAAATTGGGTTTGGCGATTTAATTTTACTATCTCGCTATTTTTTTAATCAACAAATGTCAACAGACCCTAGTATTAGATATTTATTAGTATTCCATTTTTGAAGGAATGGGCATCCCTTTACAGCAAAACAATGGCAATTGGATGAATGATAAAAATCACATAAAACGCGAAATTTGCGCATTTAATGAAAATTGGTTATTATTTTGCTGGAATATTCACCAGTATGTTTGGGCTGGCAGAGTTCAATGTAGAGATAACAATTTTTAAAAATGGAAAAGCCAGAGGGCAGAACAGATGAAAAATAACGCATTTGCAAAAATAATAATGGTCACGGGTGTCTTGGGTTTAACGGCATGTGGCGGTAATGATCGTGATGAGACTGGAAGCGTACCGCCAGAGCCAGTTGCCGATGCCATGGTACAGAAAAGCGTAGAAGAGCTGACTTTATTAGATGTGAATAATCTTGCCTTAAATGCATCGTCGATTCAGATTTTAAGTGATGAAGAATGGCAGAAAGTACAAGCAGGCAGTCTGAAAATAGCAACAAATACAATCACAGCGGATGATTCTGAGCAGCTATTTCCACCGATCAATAGTTTACCGACAGCAACTCATTTTAAAGGTCAAAGTTACCTTACCAATGCCCAAGGCATCGTTAAACTGCCTAAATTGGCTGCAGGCACATATTATGTTTTGGTCACTAAAAATGGACAGTCTGCAGTTTCGGCATTCTTGATCCACCCTAAAAATACTAATAAAAGCATTGTGTTGAATGTGGTGCTCAACTGTTTAGATCAAGACTGTCAGACTCTAAGTGATGCGCCAGTCAATGATGCCGTGGTCGGAACATTGTCTGGCCAAGTGATTTTTAAAGGGAAGCCTTTAGCGAATGCGCAAGTCGCATTATCTGGCGGTGCTGCGACCAATGGTGCATTTGTTAGTGCTTTGACCGATGCAAATGGTTATTTCAGTTTGTCATTTAATGTGAGCAATGATCTGCTTGAAGCATTAAAAAATGCCACGCTCACCATTAGCGGTGCAGGAATTAATACCATTACGAAAAAAGTTACGGTCATTGCTTCTTCTGCATCGGGCTATCAATTTGAAGTGTTGCCTGAAACGACATCTGCAGATGCCATATGGCGTGAAACTTTTGAAGCGGACTCTGCTACTCGCAATGCATGGACAAGGTCGCAGCCAAGTGTGGCCAATGTCGATTGGCAGTTGCTCAACAAAGGTCACAACATTCGTAATAACCAAGTAAATCAACGCGTGCGCTTAGCGCCGAATGACCAAAGTCAAGGCAAGGTGCCTGAGCCACTGCAAGGCAATACAGCATATTGGTATGGTGACAAAGTAAATGGCAACTTTATTGGCGCTTTAAGTGATTCTTCGACTGCACTAGAGTTTGATGGCGGTACGTCGCAGTATGACAATACGGGAGAATTGATTTCACCTGTGATTAATCTGAGCCAATATCAAGCGCCTTTGAGTTTAAGCTTTAAAACATGGTGGGAAATTGAGTCGGTCAATCCAAATAATCAAGGGTTCGATTTGATGAATATTTTAGTTTCTACAGACGGCGGCAAGAGCTTTAAGACCTTGGCTCGATTAAACCCGCTGGCAGATCCATCTTCTGCATATGAGCGCGCACCGATTCCATACAGTAATTTAGGTTTTAACCTCGCGCCGGCTGCTGTTCAGCAAGAAGCAATTTCATTAGATGAATATGCAGGCAAGGCCAATGTCCAACTGAAATTCCAATTCAGAACAGTCGATGAACTTTATAACGGTTTCCGCGGCTGGATGATTGATGATGTGGTGATTCAGAAAAAAGCCGGAACTTTCCCATTATTTGATGGTGCGAGTTTTGATGAAAATTCAGATAGTTTCTCTCAGGACTATAGTGGCGTCGCTGCAAAACAAGCGGGCACTGTGCTGAAAAGCACTAAGAGTTATGCACGCTGGGCTGAAGTGCCACAGCGTAAATAAAGATTTACATGACACCGCAGTATGAATGAATAGGTTTAGACGTACTGCATTCGCTATTAATTATCCATCAAGGGTGGTGAATGCTATAAACAGCTCTCAATTGAGGGCTGTTTATATTTAAAGAGGCAATGTATTCAGCCACTTTAGCATACTGGCGGCTAAAGCTTCCGGCTGTTCGAGTGGAATCATATGGCCCGTATTTTCAATGGTATAAAGTTGACTGTGAGCTATGGATTGATGCAGCTCCTGCGCTTCCTCTTGTGAACGCAGCCGATCTTGAGCAGCCGAAATAATCAGTATTGGGCACTGAATGGCATCGCTGCGAATATGGCTGCGGTCTAATAAGGACTGAGCTTTAAAGGTGTCAAATCCAAGATGTTTGCCCATATCTTGAATACGTTGAATCAGCTTCCGATTGTCCGCCTGGTTTGGGTGTAGTGATTTCGAAATCGCTGTTTTGCTCAAACCATGAAACGTGCCTGCTGATGCAGCTTGAATGGCCGCAATTTTAAACTGCTTCTGTTTTTCACTATCAGCGCGTAAAGAGCTTGCCACTAAAATGAGTGCAGAAATACGTTCAGGATATTTCTGCGCTATGGTTCTGGCAATATAACCGCCTAATGAAAAACCCACCAAGACAAAGCGTGGCGGGGCATTGTGCAGGATATGTTCCGCAATTTCATCAATCGTTTGACCGTGTTTTAAACTTGCCCTAAAGAAATTCCATGTGTGCGGAAGTTGTGGGATGAGCTCATCCCACAAGGATTCATCCAGCATAAATCCAGGAATGAAGACCATTGATAAGTGTTGCTGATTCATAGTGCAGTTAACGGTATGGGCAGATTTGAAGGCTGATTTTATCAGCATCATTTGTTGCTCATACAGCAATAGTCTATGAATATTTGGCTGCAAAGAGCTGCACAGGCTACAATTCACTTTTTTATAAGATGAGAACGTGTTGTGAGCAGCGAAATGCCTCAACTACAGCGCCGATTAAAGAACCGTCATATTCAGCTGATTGCAATGGGTGGCGCAATAGGTACAGGACTATTTTTAGGTTCTGCGCATATTATTGAGTCGGCTGGGCCATCGATTATTTTGGGCTATTTGATTGGCGGCTTGATTGCTTTTCTGATTATGCGCCAGTTGGGCGAGATGATTGTACAAGAGCCAGTCACAGGTTCATTCAGTCATTTTGCCTTTAAATATTGGGGCAAGTTTGCGGGTTTTTTAACGGGTTGGAACTACTGGATTCTGTATATTTTAGTGGTGATGACCGAGCTGACCGCGATTGGCAAATATGTCCATTACTGGTGGCCGCATGTGCCTGCATGGGTGTCTGTATTGGTGTTTTTTATGGTGATTACCCTTGCCAATTTAGCCAATGTAAAACTGTATGCAGAGTCTGAATTTTGGCTGTCGATGATTAAGGTTGTGGCGATTGTTGCCATGATTGCTTTTGGTGTGTATCTGCTACTTACAGCAGGCGCAGACTCTACCGCTTCGATTAGCAATTTATGGGTACATGGCGGCTTTTTTCCGCATGGTTTTGAAGGCTTATTTTACATGCTGGCCTTTATGATGTTTGCTTTTGGTGGCATTGAGCTGATCAGCATGGCGGCGGCTGAAACTGAAAATCCAGATCAAAACATTCCCAAAGCCGTAAATCAAACGGTGATCCGCGTGTTCTTATTTTATATCTGTTCTTTGGCGGTGCTGCTGTCTTTGGTGCCGTGGAATCAGCTGCAATTGGGCGGTTTGGATCATAGTCCATTTGTGCTGATTTTTAAGCAGATTGGCATTGATTGGGCCGCGCATTTGCTGAACTTTATTATTTTAACAGCGTCTGTGTCGGTCTGTAATAGCGGGATGTATGCCAATAGCCGGATGCTTTTGGGTCTGGCTGAGCAGGGCAATGCACCAAAGCTATTTAAACAGGTAAATGAGCACGGGACACCGATTGCGGCTGTTTTATTTTCGGCCTTGCTGATTTTTGGCTGTGTGCTGCTGAATTATTTCCTGCCAGAAAAAGCCTTGAGCTATCTAATTTATATTGTGGTCAGTGCAGCAGTATTGAACTGGATTTTGATTAGCTTGATTCATTTGAAGTTTAGGCAAGCCATGAAACAGCAGGGTATGCAGACCAAGTTCCCCGCATTATTTGCACCATTTACCAATTATTTGGTTTTGGCTTTCATGCTGATGATTTTATACATCATGTGGATGCAAGGCTTTAAGCTGTCGGTGATGATGCAGCCTGTTTGGATCTTACTGTTGTTTGTGCTGTTTAAAATTATGCAGGCGAGAAAGGCTTAGTTTTTGTTTAAAAAAGGACTCAAAAATGAGTCCTTTTTAACGGCGCAATAAAAGCTGCTGACTGGATGGTTTAGACAGCATCTTTACATTTGATCTTAGAAAAATGGCCTATTTATTCCAACCAAATTTTTTAAAAATCGCCAGACCTTGCTTGGATTTTAAGAAGGTGATAAAACTTTGGGCCTCAGGATTCTTTAAGCTATGCTGCGTCAATGCAACACCCGTATCACGGTAAATCACCAGTTGAGGTTCGATCGGAATGATTTGACCAATATTGGGGTTACTGATTCCCCAAATATTAAAGACTAACCATGCGTCATAATCATTATTTTCCTGCCAGTTTTTTTTGGCAACGCCAGTATTGGGCGCGTACATCGCAATATTTTTTCGAAACGCCTTGGTTAATTCAATATTCCCCGTTCTGCCGGCAATATCTTCCCACATCCCGACTTGGCCTGCGCCATGCGTAACCAAAACTTTGGTGTTGGGTTTCGCCAAATCCTTAAATCCTTTAATCTTTTTTGGATTTCCCTTTCTGACTAAAATGGCAGCAGGACGCAAATAAAGCGGCTCAACTGAATTTTTGATAATTTGCTCAGAAAAAACAGATTCAAAATCAGACATCATGGCCTCAGAGCCGCTATAGATAATGTCTGCATCTAATTTAGCTTTTTCAGCCCATTGCGGTGTTGGCCCAGCCGTGACATTGACTTCAATACCGGTATTCTTTTCGAATTGTTTTGCGGCCTCATGCATGGCAGGTGCTGGCCCGCCAGGACCATAGATATTAATCGCAGCCATGGTCTCCATAGACGCATAGCCGAGCATGAATGAAACGAGGTAGTGACTGAGTTTATATTTTTTAAACATTTAAATACCGATCCTTGATGTCGTGAAAAATATTATATAAGTTTTATTGATTGATATTTTATTTTGTATTTATTTTTTTGTTGTTAATTAAAAGTTATCTAACAATGAATCCTAGATCAAATAGATTTCAATACGGATAAAACTTTTATAGAGACGCTATTATTTTTCAAGTGGCTTAATATTCATCAGCAATTCAATCCTTTGCCGTTGCCCCTTATTTAATTTCGAAACCACCAATTCATAAGAATTCAGCACCAAATCTTGCAATAAATCTTCCTCAAGTTCTTCATCTGCAAAAATAGAAACCCAATGCTGTTTATTCATATGCCAGCCTGCGCGGATATAGGAATAAATGTCTCTCAGCATCGCGCCGTGGTCTGGAAGCACCTTGAGATTGATTGCCGCTTTGCCTTCCAAATGAAAACTCAGCATAAAGACTTTATCCATGACTTTGTACACATCACAGCCATCACCAAAGGGCTGGCTGCACGTGGTTTCAGGCAGGGCAAGCGCTGTTTGAGCTGCGTTCGCATGTAAAGAAATCATAGGAAATCACCCAAAAATAACAAATCAGATTCCACACCTAAGGATGAATATGAATGGCGGTATGATTATTGACTAATTGCCAAATTTCATCCATATCAATATTGCGCACCGCAATACAGCCCCAAGTCCAGTCTTTTTGCGGGAAATAGGTCTTAAGTTGAGGTGCCGCTTTCATTTGCAGGCTGGTGGCAGAACCATGAATCATAATATCGCCGCCTGCAGAAACACCCAGCTGTGCTGCTTTTTGCTGATCCGCTGCATTGGGGTAGGAGATATGCAGTGATTTATAAAATGCGCTTTGCGGATTGCGCCAGTCAATCACATAAGAGCCTTCCGGGGTTTTGCCATCACCTTCTTGGACTTTATGTCCTAGCGGCACAAAACCAAGGCGGATCGGATAACGGCGGATGACCTGATCCTGATGTTTTAACTCCAAATAGCGCTGATCTTTATACACCTGAATACTGTCGATGGGTGTCGCGCTAATAATCTGCTGAATTTCCTGATCATCTAATGCTGCAGGAAATGACAGCGCATGAGCAGAGGTTGGCAGAAATTTTCCAACTTTTTGATAGGTGACACAGGCGGCAACAATGCAGAGCAAAGCAATGCCACTGAAGATGAGGATTTGTTTTTTGGTCATTTTCATTTTTGGGATAAGGCGCATTTGCAGCTCATCCATTTTGGTATTGTGGATAATGTTTAAATTATCCACAATTTGAGGCAGATTTAGCGCTACATTTGTGGATAAATGTTAAGACGAACAGCTGACCATGACTTCAGGCACATCACTTGGCAATGGCGCTAAATCTTCAGATTGTTCCAATTCAGGCTGTTTGGTAAAAGGCTGGCTGAGTAGCGTAAACAAACGCTCGACTTCTGAAAAATCATTGCGCTCTGCCAGTTCAATCGCTTTTTGCGCCATATGATTGCGCAAAATATATTGTGGATTGGCTTTTGCCATGTCTGCATCTAGCGCATCGGTATCCTGATGTTCACGAATGCTTTGATACTGCGCTAAGAAATTTTCAAAGGCCCTGCGGTCAAGGCAATCATCTAAGATCGCTTCATAGTCATGATGTTGCAGGCGCAAAAAGCTTTGGGTGTAATCCAACTGCTCCGCTTGTAGGATACGTAAAAAGGCCATCGCGCAGTCAAAGCTGTCTTTATAGAAACTTGGCAAGCCCATTTTCTGGTTCAAGCCTAGTTTGTAATGTTCTAAGAAAGTCGGTTCAAAATGCTCAAGGCATTGGGCTAAATCTTCTTTCCATTGTGCTTTGTCATAATCTGCAGGGCAGAGTGGCACCAGATTATTCAGCCAGTTCCATAAATTCCAATGTCCAATACTGGGCTGCTGCTGATAGGTGTAGCGGCCTTGATAGTCCGAATGGTTGTTAATCCAGTTCGGGCGGAAGCGTTCCATAAAACCATACGGCCCGAAATCGAGCGTTGAACCGGTAATGTTGAGGTTATCGGTATTCATCACGCCATGCGCAAAACCAACCAGTTGCCAATGTGAAATCATCACCGCTGTACGCTGAATCACTTGTGTGGCAAATGCCAAAATCGGCTGTTTAGCGTTAAGGCAATCTGGATAATGCCATTCGATGCATTTTTGGGTGAATTCTGGCAGTAAGTCACCTTGATATTGATTGATCCATTCAAAATGCCCCAGACGAATATGACAGTCGGAGGTGCGCAGCATCATCGCGCCGGGTTCTAATTTTTCACGCTGTACGCCTTGCTCTGAACTGGTAAAACCCACGGCATTGCTGGAGGGAATACCGAGGGCATTGAGGGCATGACCTGCAAGATATTCACGAATCACCGAGCGCAGCACCGCGCGGCCATCGCCCATGCGCGAATAAGGCGTTGAACCTGCACCTTTTAAATGTAGATCGATGGTTTGATGATGTTGATCGACAATTTGCGCAATCAGCAGACCACGTCCATCGCCCAACTGGCCGGCCCATTGTCCAAACTGATGACCCGCATAAACCATGGCTAAAGGTTCAAACTCCGCAAAGGTTTTTTGGCCGCTGCAAATTTCCACCCATGCCGCTTGATCTTCTGCCGACCATTGCAGCTCATCGGCTAAGGCAGCATTGAAATGCCCCGCTTTTGCACCTTTGAGTGGCACAGGCATTTGATGATGATAGAGTTTGGGGTTGAGCGTGGAATAGCGAGAATTGAAGTGCATAAGCATGAGGCAAATTTGAAATTAACTTCACTATAGCAAAGAGCTTATATAAAAACTGTAGCTTTAAAATCAATACAGCCTCCGCAAGAGGGAGGCTGTATTGTTCAGAAAAGCTTTTAAGGCTTAAGCGGTTTTCTTTTTCAAACTACGCATCAATTGATTCAAGGTTTCACGATGCTGGGAAAGACGTTGTTCAACTTGCTGAAATTCAAGTTTAAGCTTGTCATCCATTTGATGAATCTTTTCTGCAACTGCAGTTTTCTTGGCTTGAATTTCTTGTTCTTTCAATGTTGCCCAATCATTCAAGGTTTGTGAAAACGCATCGTATTCTTGAGAAATACGTTGTTTCGCGCTTGCAATATCATCGGTCATGTTCAGACCATAAATCGCAAGGTCTTGTTCAGCATATTTAAACTTCATCGCCAATTCAGCTTTTTTGATATTAAAGCTTGGAATGCGGCGCAAGTTTTTCGCTAAACCTAATTTAGAGCAAGACCAAATCAACCATTTCGTTGGGTCGTACTGCCACCATTTCACGCCATTACGGTAATCATATTGGAAAATGTGGTGGTAGTTATGATACCCCTCACCCCAAGTTGCGATTGCTAACCAGAAGTTATCACGTGCAGTATTTTCGTCAGTATATGGACGTTTACCCCACATGTGGCACAGTGAGTTAATAAAGAACGTCACATGATGGCTCAAGATTAGACGCATTAAACCGCCCAATAATAGAACGCCCCACATGTCGCCAACAACCCAACCAATTGGCACTAAAATCGCCGCATGAACAGCAATCACCAATGGAATGTAATATTTGTCTTGGAACATCACGACTTTATCTTTTAATAAGTCAGGTGCATTTTTATAGTTTGGTGCTGCTGCTGGATAATCACGAAGCATCCAACCAATGTGTGCATACCAAAAACCACGATTAATCGAGTATGGATCTTGGTCAATATCGTCTACATGACGGTGATGTGTACGGTGGCCTGAAGCCCAAAATAAAATACTATTTTGAACTGCAAAAGTACCCATGAGCATTAAAATGATTTTTAAAGCCAAGGTTGCTTCATAAGCACGGTGTGCCCATAAGCGGTGATAACCTGCGGTAATACCTAAACTACTGACACCCAGTAAAACAAACATACTGATCCAAGCAGCGGCACTAAAATCATGATTAATGGCATATAACGGAATTGCAATAACTGCGACAATTGGTAAAAACACCAATGCAAAAATGGCAATCCAGTTCATTGGGGCTTTGGGTAGGGGAGCATTCATCTCCAACAGCACTCCTGAAACCTTGGGAGGTATAGATAGGACGAATCCCATTAATTTTTTAAGGGATTTTAAACGTACAGAATAGTAGCACGGGAAAACCCGTTTTCACCACTGTTATTGTACAGTTGTATTGTTCTAAACAGTAACATAATACGACTGAAGTTATTTGACTTTTTGTGGGGTAAAAAAGATGATAAAAAAACAGCAAAATCGTCAAAATAATCCGCAATTTTTTGTCAAACACTGTATCTGTGGCGGCTTTCTGATCAGTTGTCTAGGACTCATGGCCTGTCAAAGTTCTCCAACGCAGAAGGTGACTACAAAGTCACAAGGGAAGTCACATGGCAACAGTGTTGAACAGCCATTAAAAGTCATTCGCGTAAATGATGGGATACAAGATATTCCATGGACGATTGTGCAAATTGCAGGGCAAAAAGCCAAGTTCTTTCATCATCAACCTTATCTTCAGTTCAATTCGCAATTTCGACAAATTCAGGGAAATACGGGATGTAACACTATCAGTGGCACTTATGTGATTGATACCTTAAAACACAGCATTGATCTGAATGCCCGAGCAGGTTATTTCAGCTGTGATTCGGCTTTGGCTCAAGAGGCTGAACTTTTAGATGCCTTGCAAGCCGCAACACAATTCCAAATAAAAGGGAAACACATGACGATGCAAAACAGTCGGGGACAAACTGTATTGGTTTTGGAAAGAAAATAGACCGATTGAAATATCGACGTGTTGATCGAGAAGTGAATTACACAAATCTAGGTGAATAAAGCAGCATTAAAAATGCTGCATCATTAATTTAGGATAGTCGGTAATTAAGCCGTTAATGCCCCAATCTTTAAGCTGTTTAGCACGATCAACGTCGTTGACAGTCCATACGCTCACATTTAATTTTGCCTGCTGTGTGGCCTGAATAATGTCTGAATTGGCGAGTTGGTTCATCCAACCGATTTGGATACAACCTAATTCAAGTGCTTGTTCAATCGCTTTAAATTTTACGTCTGTTTCAACCAAAAGCCCGCGTTTGAAGCCGGATTTTTTTTGTTGCAAAGCAAGATGAATTTTAGGGTCAAAACTGGTGATCACTGCGGAATGTTCGAAACCTTGGAGCTGTTGTTCCAAGGTTTCAGTCAGCGCTTCAGCTTCAGTCTGTGTCTTCACTGCTTTCACTTCGACTTCAATATGATCGAAGTTATGAATAATTTTGAGCGTTTGTTCGAGCAGTGGCGTCGGCTCAACTTTATTCCATTCTGACCATGTCACTGCATGGTTATACGGTTCTAGTTCAGAACTTTCGCATTCATAAAGATACTTATCTTGGCCGGTGGTACGGATGAATTGATCGTCATGCATCACAATTAAGACGCGATCTTTTAGTTGTCGCACATCAAATTCAACTGAGCGTATGCCTAAATCTTGAATATATTGGAAACCACCTAGGGTATTTTCAGGTGCTTCACCACGAGCGCCACGGTGACCGATTATGCGCATAAAGGGCCTGCAAAATTGAAAGATAAAAACATAGTGTCCTGTAAGAATGACAGGGAGATGACACTGTTATTTTGATCCGATCATCCTGAAATACAAGAATGATCGGACGAAATGTTTCGATTTATTTCAATGTAAAATAGACTTTTAATTGGTCAAAGGATTTGAGCAATTTTTGAATCCAAAACTTATTGATCAATCGTGTCGTTAATATTTTTCTGCCACAGCACCTCAGAACCACCTTCAGCGCGTTGTAATGTACGCGATGCGACAAATAACCAGTCAGAGAGTCGGTTAAGTAGCTGCAATGACGGTGCTTGAATGTTCTGGTCACGGTTATGTACAGCCATTAAACGACGTTCTGCACGGCGGCAAACTGCACGCGCTTGATGGGCAAAGCTGCACACCAATGTTCCTGATGGCAGGATAAAGTCTTTGAGCATTGGCAGCGCTTCATTCATACGGTCAATGTCATTTTCCAAAAACTCAATTGACATAGGTTGTACCAAGTTGAAGTTTGGAATGCAGACTTCACCGCCAAGGTCGAATAACCAATGCTGAATCAGGCTGAGCGATTTATCCCAAGCCGCTTTGTCTTCAATACTGCTAAGTGCGATGTGCGAACGCAGAATACCAATGCTTGAATTGAGTTCATCGACATCTCCTAAGGCTTCAATGCGTAAATCATCCTTTGCTACACGTGATCCGTCACCAAGACCTGTTGTGCCTGAATCGCCTGTGCGGGTATAAATTTTACTTAAACGGTGGCCCATTTTAATTGTCCATTTTTTGATTAAAAGTTGAATAAATCAGTGTGAAATTAATATCTAACTGTGATGCCAAAGGAAGCCAAACGGCCGCCATTTAAATAGAATTTGCCGTCGAAATTGCCAGCAGAAGCCGTTTTATATTGAACATCGCCGACATTTTGAATATTGGCAAAGAAGCGCAGTTGCTCGTTGGGTTGGTAATAACTATTGAAATCAATCTGAGCATGTCCAGGGATCACATCCTCATCATAATTACTGCTGTCTGAATGGCTGTTCGCACTCAGTGTTGTTGACAGCCCATAATGTTCATCAGCCCAACCAGCTGACAATGCCAGTTTTTGACGTGGGCGGCGGCTCAAATCCAAACCTGTTTTATCATTTTTTGCTTGATTGTAGCTATAACTGGCCTTTGTAAAAAATGCCTCATTGCTCCAATTCACATAGACTTCTGAACCTTGAATGGTCACTGCATCAATATTGGCAAACTTCCAGTTATTGTTGGGATCAGAATCAATAAGGTTATCAATTTCAGTTCTGTAGATAGACAAACCAGTTTTTAGTTGTGGTGTCATTTGTAGGTCTAGCCCAATTTCATAGGATTGACTTTCTTCGGGTTTTAAGTCAGGGTTTGCATAGTCGCCATAATATAAGTCGTTCATGGTTGGCGCTTTAAATGCTGTACCAATATTGGCATAGCTACTAAACAACGGCGTGAAAAAATAACGCGCAGCAACTTGTCCGACCGTGTGTTGACCATATTTTTCATGGTCTTCACGACGAATACCCGCTTGAGTTTTTAATTTATCAGTTTGATATTGGTGCTGTAGATAATAACCCGTACTGTTTAAGTCTTGATGAAAAGACTCTGCAGTTTTTAGCGTTGATGTTTCTAGCTGCCGATGGGTGATGCCTGCAATGATGTTCTGAGACGGCGTCATTTGCTGTTTTGCGGTCAGTTCATATTCAGTGGATTCATAATGGGTCTGTTCAAAGATTTTGAGCTGTTCCAACTCATCTTTAAAATAAGACACGCGAGCATTCAGGGTCAGCTGATCTGTGGGGTTGAAGTGTGACTTCAGGGTTGCAATTTGATTTTTAAAATCTTGCGACTTTTGCTCATATTGCAGTGAATTCCAGCTGTATTGCTCATATTGAGCATTACCTTGGTTTTCAGAATAATCCAATGAAGTGCCAAAGCGTGTTTCTTCATAGCCAAATTTGGTAGACACGCCTTTTTGATTAAAGCTAGAAGCTCTGGCATTTTCATGTTCATGAATCAATGTGCCGTCGGTTTCTAAACGCTGTCCACGAATTTGCGCATAAAAACCTTGCTTGGCTAGGTCTACCCCGACAGTACTTTTATAGGTTTGATTTCCACCTATTTCAGCGCTGATAAAAGCTGCATTTTTTTCAGGGGTTTTGCTAATGATTTGTACCACACCACCAATGGCATTGGTGCCATAAAGGACAGATGCTGGGCCTTTTAAAACCTCAATCTGCTTAATGTCTGTGGTATCTATAAAATTATTTGGCGCTAAACCGCTGGCATCATTATTTAAACGGACACCGTCACGCAATACCAAAGTGTGGTCTGACTCTGTGCCACGTAAAAAAAATGAAGCTTGTTGTCCATAGCCACCCAGCTGCACCATATTGATAGAAGCATCACTCATTAATAAATGTGGAAATGATGCAATTGGTGATTGATCTATGAGCGACTCATCAATAATGGAAATACGTGCTGGCACATTTTCCAATTTTTCTGCAGAACGTGTTGCTGTGACGACAATGGTGTCCATTCTAGGTTGTGTAATGGAATCCGCTGCAACAGACATTTCGGAGTTAAAAATACAAAGCGCAGATATGCCAGCTGCAAGCGCAGTCGGCTGAAAAGGAAAAGGCATACAAAGCTCCATGCATTTACCCCACGTAAATGATTGAGTGATAGAACACGGTCGGCAGGTATCGGACTGGCAAGGTTTCGCTTGCGCACCGTTGCGGGGGCAGTGTTGTAGAAACTTCCCATGCCAACTGTTGTGAATGGTTTAAGTATAGAGAACTCCGATTTATCGAACAATCGAATCCGTCGGGCATTTTAGTGTTGCTGCATATTCAGCTTGACTTGCTGTGGGGCAGAAACTAATCTGCCCATGCTTCAGGTGCTTCCTTAATTGAGAAGTGAAACTGGGAAGTCAGTCCAGCAGTATAGAGCTGTTGTTATCTGACACTGCCCCCGCAACGGTGAATCGTTATTCATAACGTAAGTCCGGAGACCGGCCTGATGCAGACCTATTCATAATGCGGCGGGCGTTATAGCGGGATTGCATGCTTTTGCCTGAAAAATGGCAAGCCATCGCTTACCCAAAAACCGCCACGCGTTAACCACTTTTATTTCGCACGGGCGGTGCGATCGGGGAATACAGCATGCATTCTTTCTCTAAGACTCTTATCGGGTCGCTTTTTGTTTTATCTCCACTTTCTGCTGCGATGGCAGCAGACCAAGTTTATCAACTTCCAGTCATTACCAACACGGTTGCCAATATTGTAGAGCAAGACTCACAAAAAACTTTGGCGGCAGTCACTGTAATTGACCGTGAAGAAATTGAACGTAAGCAATTTACTTCTTTACAAGAATTGCTTCGTACAGTGCCGGGCGTAACGTATAGCAATACTGGCGGTTTAGGTAAAGTTACAAGTGTTTCAATTCGCGGTACGGGTAATCGTCATGCATTGGTCTTGGTGGATGGTCAAAAGGTGGGTTCAGCAACGCTTGGTGAAACTGCTTTTGAACACTTCCCAATTGATCAAATTGAACGTGTAGAAGTTTTACGCGGTCCGCGTTCAAGCTTATATGGTTCAGAAGCCATTAGTGGTGTGATTCAAATCTTTACCCGTAAAGGGACGCAAAATGGGGTGAAGCCTTTTGCATCTTTTACCTATGGTTCTCATGAAACATATCAGAGCAATGTTGGTTTAAATGTTAAACATGACAATACTTGGGCAACCTTGAGTTTAGCTGGCACCAAAACCCAAGGCATCGACGCGACAAATATTAATGAAGCCAATGATTTAGATAAAGACGGCTACGAAAATAAGTCTGCATCTTTACGTATGGGGCATAAATTCAATGATCAGTTTGATATTGATGCAAGTGTTTTAGTTGTTGATGGTGAAAATGAATATGATAATAGGGATGACTGGGGTTCTCCTTATATTGATGCAAAAAATGTGCATAGTAAAATCGAGCAAAATGTTTACAGCATTGGTGCTACCTACAAGCCATTTGATGTGTGGACTACAGGGTTAAAGTTAGGGCGTTCTGAAGATAAATTAGATAGTCGTGATGCAAATCCATCGGTCATTAACACACAGCGTGATAGCTTATCATGGCTGAATACACTGAACTTTAATAAGCAAAATACCTTGATGCTTGGTTTTGATTACCAGAATGATGAAGTGTCAGGTACGAAAGCTTATGTTGTTAAAGAGCGTGATAACAAAGCTTATTTTGCGCAATATCTAGGTTCATTTGGCAGCTTTGATGTGCAAGGTGCAGTCCGTCAGGAAGATAACGAGCAGTTTGGTAATCATACGACTGGAAGCGCAACTTTAGGATATCGCTTCAATGATGCCATACAAACTTATGTCAGCTATGGCACCGCATTCAAAGCCCCAACATTCAACGATTTGTATTGGCCAGGAAGTGAAAGCCCGACATTGGTTCCAGAGGAATCTGAAAACTATGAAGTTGGTTTCAAGGGCGTGGTCAGCAATGTTCAATGGGAGCTAAACGCTTTCCATAATGAAATTGAAAACATGATCGCATGGGCACCAAATGCATCGGGGAACTATGTTCCAAGCAATATAGATAAAGCCAAAATTAAAGGCGCTGAACTATCACTTACTCAGCAGTTGAATAATTTTCTTTGGAATATCAATTATACCTATCAAGAGCCTGAAAATGAGACAGCAGGGTCCCATGGCAAGCAGTTGGTCTTAAAGCCAAAGCAAATCTTTAATGCATCAGCTGATTATACGATGGATAAATGGACTGTCGGCGCTTCAGTTCATGCCGAAGATAAGCGTTATACCAATGCTGCAAATACTGATGAGTTGGGTTCTTTTGCCACAGTAGATACGCGAGTAACTTATCAAGCAACGCCTGAATTCAGTGTTCAAGCCAAGCTTGCCAATATGTTTGATAAAGAATATTCGACCAACTACAGCAATAGCACTTTATTTAATCAAGACGGCCGCACAGCTTGGATAACCTTACGTTATGCGATGAAATAATTCATTAAAATTTCAAAAGGCCCTGATCATTCAGGGCTTTTTATTTTTGCGCAGTAATCATGCTGAAAATCCACGCAATGCATGAAAATTGCATTACAATGATTCGCCTTTATATTCATAGATAGGCTATGAATAGGGCGGAGTCAGAGCTAAAACAACATGCGAACCCGTGCCAAAATCTGCGGAATTACACGTACTCAAGATATTCAGTCTGTCGTCCAAGCTGGTGCAGATGCGATAGGATTTGTATTCTTTGCGCCCAGCCCGCGCAGTGTAACGGCAGTGCAGGCCGCTGAACTGATTCAGCATGTGCCGCCGTACGTGCAGACCGTGGGTTTATTTGTGAATGCGTCGGCTGTGGACATACAGGCTATTTTAAAAATTTCACCTGTAGACATACTGCAGTTTCATGGCGATGAAAGCCCTGAACAGTGCCAAACGATTGCGAAGTCCGTTGGACGCCGTTGGTATAAAGCCATTCAAATGAAACCTGAATTGGATGTGATTGCAGAAATCCAAGCTTTTCAGCAGGCAGGGGCAAGCGCCGTACTGTTAGATGCATGGCATCCTGAGCTGAAAGGCGGTACAGGGCATAGCTTTGACTGGGCACAGTTCCCAAAACTCGATATTCCTTTAATTTTGGCGGGCGGTTTAAAGCCTGACAATATTGAAGAAGCGATTCAAACCACTGGCGCTTACGCCGTAGATGTGAGCGGTGGTGTAGAATCGGCAAAAGGTATTAAAGACCAACAACTCATAGAACGCTTTATGCAAGGAGTCCATCGTGGATCAGCAAAATAAGATTGACTATACCCAATTCCCTGACGCACAAGGGCATTTCGGTATTCATGGCGGGCGTTTTGTGTCAGAAACTCTAATGGCAGCACTTAAGGACTTAGAAAAACTCTATTTCCGCATGAAAGATGATGCTCAGTTTTTGGCAGAATTCGACCGTGACTTGGCGTATTACGTCGGTCGTCCAAGTCCTTTGTATTATGCTGAGCGATGGTCGAAAGAGTTGGGTGGTGCGCAAATTTACTTAAAACGTGAAGACCTGAACCATACAGGCTCACATAAAGTGAATAACACGATTGGTCAGGCTTTGCTGGCTAAACTTTCAGGTAAAAAACGTATTATTGCCGAAACAGGTGCAGGTCAGCACGGTGTAGCAACGGCAACGATTGCAGCACGTTTAGGCCTTGAATGCGTGGTGTTCATGGGTGCAGAAGACGTAAAACGTCAAGCGATGAACGTGTACCGTATGCGTTTGCTTGGCGCAACGGTCGTACCTGTGGAAAGCGGTTCAAAAACATTGAAAGATGCGATGAACGAAGCAATGCGTGACTGGGTAACCAATGTTGACTCTACTTATTATGTGATTGGTACTGTGGCTGGCCCACACCCATATCCGCAATTGGTTCGTGATTTCCAATCGATCATTGGCCGTGAAGCACGTAAACAAATTCAAGAGCAAGCAGGTCGTTTACCAGATGCGTTGGTGGCATGTGTGGGTGGTGGTTCAAATGCAATGGGCTTGTTCTATCCATTCTTGAATGATGAAGACGTGAAAATGTACGGTGTTGAAGCTGCAGGCTATGGCATTGAAACAGGCAAACACTCTGCACCACTCAATGCAGGTCATGTTGGTGTACTTCACGGCAACCGTACTTACTTGATGTCGGATGATCAAGGTCAAATCATTGAAACCCACTCAATTTCAGCAGGTTTGGACTACCCAGGTGTAGGCCCTGAGCATAGCTTCCTCAAAGATATGCACCGTGTGAACTATGTGCCGATCAATGATACTGAAGCGCTGCAAGGTTTCCGTGATTTAACCCAAATTGAAGGGATTATCCCTGCGCTAGAAAGTTCACATGCAATGGCTTATGTGACGAAACTTGCGCCGACGATGGATAAAGACCAAATCATTATTGCGACGGTTTCAGGCCGTGGTGATAAAGACTTAATGACCGTTGCCCGCATTGATGGTGTGGAAATGGTTGAGATGTAAATTCCTTTAAGCCCTCTCCTTTAAGGCATAGGTATCTACACAAATCCCAAGTTTTGGGTTAAATTGAAGAGCATGCTCTTCAATTTAATATCTCCCATCTTGATACACGTCTCGTCAGACGATACAACGCCCTCGTAAAGCTTAATATGAA
>NZ_VOZH01000049.1:0-16802 GCF_013419875.1 Acinetobacter sp. YH12049
TCCTTTTCTCATTTCTTATATTTCCAATATGTTTTATTAATCCATTTAAAACAACAACTTGAAATATTTTTTTAATACTAAAGCCCGTTCAATATACCTAAATACGTGGAATCTGTCACATTTTTTCAGATGGTTGCGATGCTTTGTTTTTTCTTTTGCAAAGCCATCCATTAGAATAGCCCCACATTCTTCTTGTTTAGTTAGTTCCATGATTCAGTTAGACCAACTTTCCATTCGTCGCGGTGGGCGTGTTTTATTTCAAAAAGCATCTATGCAATTGCATCCAGGCTGGAAAATCGGCTTAACTGGTGTAAATGGTGCGGGTAAATCGACTCTTTTTTCTGCGCTTTTAGGTGGAATGGAATCTGATGGTGGTTCATTAACACGTCCTGCAGTATGGACCGTCGCGCATATGGCGCAAGAAATCAAAGCGTTGGATATGAAAGCGATTGATTTCGTTCTATCAGGCGATGAAGAATATTGGGATATACAACATAAACTTGAACATCCAGAACAATTAGACAATGAAGCGCTGGCACACTTATATGGCCGATTTGATGAAATCCATGGCTATACAGCTCCATCCAAAGCCTCACAACTGATGGCTGGCCTAGGTTTCTTTGAACATCAGTCCCAACTCAATGTTTCAAGCTTTTCTGGTGGTTGGCGTATGCGTTTAAACCTTGCGCGTACCCTAATGAGCCGTTCAGACCTATTATTACTCGATGAACCAACAAACCACTTAGACTTAGATGCGATTTTGTGGTTAGAAGATTGGTTAAAAGCTTACGAAGGCACACTGATCTTAATTTCACATGACCGTGATTTCTTAGATGCGGTGACTGATCATATTTTACATATTGAAAATCAAGAGCTGACGCTTTACACCGGCAACTATTCGACCTTTGAACGCACCCGTTCTGAGCGCTTGGCACAACAGCAACAAGCCTATGAAAAACAACTCGAAACCCGTGCGCATCTCCAAAAATTTATTGACCGTTTTAAAGCCAAAGCCACTAAAGCTAAGCAGGCGCAAAGCCGTATTAAGCAATTAGAACGCATGCAAGAACTTTCTGCCGCACATGTCGATACGCCATTTACCTTTAGTTTCCGTGAGCCAACCAAAATGAGCTCACCACTGTTACAAATGGAACATGTCGATATTGGCTATGGTGACAAACTGATTGCCACCAATGTAAATTTACAGATTACCCCAAACAGTCGCATTGGTTTACTGGGAATGAATGGTGCGGGTAAATCAACCTTAATTAAATCCTTGGTTGGTGACCTTCCCTTATTACAAGGGATGCGCAAAGCCTCTGAACTATTGAATATTGGCTATTTTGCACAGCATCAAATGGATGCTCTAGATGGCAATGCCAGCCCAATGTTGCAATTATCTCGAATCGCTGACAAAAAAATCAGTGAAGCGGCATTACGTTCATTCTTAGGCAGCTTTGGTTTTAGTGGCGAACGCATGGATACGCCAAGTGAAGGCTTTTCAGGCGGTGAACGAGCACGATTAGCTTTGGCTTTGATTGTTTGGCAGCGCCCCAATGTTTTAATTCTAGATGAACCGACCAACCATTTAGACCTCGATATGCGTCATGCCCTAACTATGGCATTACAAGATTTTGAAGGCGCTGTGGTTTTGGTTTCGCATGAACGTCAATTGATTGCCAGCGTTTGTGACGAATTATTGTTGGTACATCATGGGAAATGTCGCGAATTTGATGGCGACCTCGTGGCTTATGCCGATTGGCTGCGTCAAGCGCGGATCGACATGATGAAAAATAGTCAACAAGCCCCGACTCCCATCAAATCTCAAGTTGAAACTAAACCAACGATTTCCAAAGTCGATAAAGAAGCGCAACGTAAAGAAGCTGCACGTCAACGTGAATTGACCCGCCCGATTCGTAAAAACATTGAAAAAAATGAAGCGCAGATCAGCAAAATTCAGCCACGCTTAAACGAAATCGAGGAATTATTAGCAGACAGTGCTTTATATGAAGCCAGTCGTAAAGATGACTTACTCAAACTGATGAATGAGCAAACAGAGTTAAAAGCCAAACTCGAATCAGTCGAAGAGCAAATGCTTGAATTAATGATGGAATTAGAAGAAATGGAAAGCAGTTTTGAGGCTTAATTTAAAAAGCAAAACCCTAGATTTGCATTATTAAGAAAAGCTAACTTAAGTTCAAAAATCAATCGCCGTGAAATTTAAATGTTCCACGGCGATTTTTTATTTATACTTCACAATAATAATCACACTATAAATCTAAAAAATATTCAAAAAATCGAATGTTCATATCCAACTGGTTATTGCATCGTTAAGGCATTTCTATTCAGAAAGAATCTAAAAATTCAGCGATAGCTTTTATCCTACTTTTATAAATGAATTCAAAAAATACACTTCACATCAAACTCATTGCCACAGTTATCCACAAAAGCCATTTTTAAATTCAAATCTTGGTTTTAAATTCATTTTTATTTTTTAAATTCAAAATATCGAACCACCTTTTTGTGGATAAATATTTTTAAATGATATTATCCACAATTATAAATGACTTTGATGCTGAACACTATTAAATGTGAAAATTCACAAAACTTATCCACATTTGCAAGATGGATGCATTTTATCTCCACTCACGACATCAATTTAAACTTTTTATTGTTTAAGATAAGGCAGAAGGATGGGCTTTTTTTGCCTTTAAAAAACGTAATTCTTGTATTTTCCAGGTCTGATCAAAATGCCAGATTTCCTGTATTTGCTGCTGTGTTTCAGCTAAACCAATTAAAATTTTGCACTCCGTTTGGTCACGATTAAACTCATATTCTTCAAATTCTACGTCTGGTTTTTGTGGTTTCCAAACCCCATTTTTCACTGCATGTGCAATACGTTCATAGCGGACATAATTACTTTCGACACGCCCGTCTTGCTCATAAACCACCTTAAAGTGCTCATCTTCGTATTCGGCTAAAACAGTATAATTTCCGGTAAAAAATGCATTTACCCAGATGTCACGAATGTGTTCAAGTTGATTGTCCATCATATATAGACCTCTTATTTTTAGCTGCTAAGTTCAAATAGATTTGAGCTTAGCATCAGAATAAGTCAATTTTATAAAACACAAATTGGCGATTTAATATTCAATTTTATTTAAGATAGCACAAAAAAAAGCACTCCGAAGAGTGCTTTTTTGAATGATTCTGTAATCAGAATTTAGGCATCAATATCCGCATTTAACGCATTTTCTTCAATGAAAGCACGACGTGGTTCCACATCATCACCCATCAAGCAAGAGAACATACGATCAGCTTCAATCGCATCCTGTACCGTTACTTGCAGCATGTTACGGTTCTCAGGATCCATCGTAGTTTCCCAAAGCTGTTCAGCATTCATCTCACCCAAACCTTTATAGCGCTGAATCATCATGCCACGGCGTGAGTCTTGTAGGATGTTTTGCCAAACCTGATGGAAGCTACTCACTGGAATTTTGCGCTCGCCTTTTTGCAGGTAAGCACCTTCTTCCAATAATGTGAACCAACTCTTCGAATTTTTGAGCAAACGCGCATATTCACCTGAACCCAATAGACCTGAATCTAACAAGTATTGGTGCGGTAAGTTATGAACATAGATGGTAATACGCGGGAAATAGGTCGCTGACTTATTGCCTTCGGTATCTTCATGCTCAAACGTTTCTAAGCTTAATTCAGGACGTAAGCTAGGCTGAGTTTTCTCAATATTGGCACGTAGCTGCTCCCCCCAAGTCTGTACATAGTCTTGGTTATTTGCTTGATCTAACTTAAAGCCTTCTACTGCCAATAAACCATCCAACACACTTGCAGGATAACGTACAGTCAGACGATGCAAACTCTTTTGAGAGGTTTGATAATCCGCAATCACACCCGCTAAAGCCTCACCACGAATGGCTGGTGCTTCTGCACTGATGTGTAATTCAAGCTCATCAATTGCATTTGAAATCAGGTAAGTCTCAAGCGCATCATTATCTTTGATGTACTGTTCTTGCTTGCCTTTTTTCAGCTTATACAACGGTGGCTGTGCAATATAAATATATCCACGTTCCACAAGTTCTGGCATTTGACGGAAGAAGAAGGTCAACAGTAGCGTACGAATGTGCGAACCATCGACGTCAGCATCGGTCATGATGATGATTTTGTGATAACGCAGTTTATCTGGGTTATATTCCTCACGGCCAATACCACAACCTAAAGCAGTAATCAGTGTTCCCACTTCTTGTGAAGAAATCATCTTGTCAAAACGTGCACGTTCCACGTTGAGGATTTTACCTTTCAGCGGCAAAATCGCTTGCATCTTACGGTTACGGCCTTGTTTTGCAGAACCGCCCGCAGAGTCACCTTCGACTAAGTAAAGTTCAGACAATGCAGGATCTTTTTCCTGACAATCGGCCAATTTACCTGGCAAACCAGCAATATCCAGCGCACTCTTACGACGTGTCATTTCACGTGCTTTACGTGCTGCATCACGCGCACGTGCTGCATCAATAATCTTGCCTGCAATCGATTTAGCGGCTTGTGGGTTCTCTAAAAGATATTCAGAGAACGATTTATTCATGGCTTGCTCAACCGCAGTTTTCACTTCGCTCGACACCAATTTTTCTTTGGTTTGCGAAGAGAATTTTGGATCAGGCACTTTCACCGAAACAATCGCAGTTAAACCTTCACGTGCATCATCACCAGAAACCGCCACTTTCTCTTTTTTGAGTAAGTTTTCGCTTTCCATGTAGCTGTTTAAGCCACGGGTTAATGCAGCACGGAAACCCGCTAAATGCGTACCGCCATCTTTTTGTGGAATGTTGTTGGTAAAGCAACGAACATTTTCCTGATAAGAATCGTTCCACTGCAATGCAACTTCTACACCAATGCCATTATCCGCTTGAGTGGTAAAATGGAAGATATCATTCAGATGAGTTTTGCCTTGGTTGATATATTTCACAAACTCAGACAAACCACCTTCATAGTCATAAACGTGCTCTAAATTGATACGTTCGTCACGTAGCACAATTCGCACACCTGCATTCAGGAACGATAATTCACGTAAACGACGCGCCAAAATATCGACATTAAAAATCGTTTGACTGAAGGTTTCAGCACTTGGCCAGAAACGTACACGTGTACCTGTACGATCTGTCTCACCCACCACTTTTAATGGATACACGGAATCACCGTGTTTATATTCTTGCTGGTGGATTTGACCTGCACGATGAATGGTTAATTCGAGCTTGCTTGAAAGCGCATTCACCACGGATACACCTACACCGTGTAGACCGCCTGAAACTTTATAGCTGTTATCGTCAAATTTACCGCCCGCATGCAGAATCGTCAAAATCACTTCTGCTGCAGAAACACCTTCTTCTGGGTGAATGTCGGTAGGAATACCACGACCGTTATCCGATACGCTTACAGATTCATCTTCATGAATGGTGACATTGATCTCGTCACAATGACCTGCCAACGCTTCATCAATTGAGTTATCGACAACTTCAAACACCATGTGGTGTAGGCCAGTACCATCGTCAGTATCACCAATATACATGCCCGGACGCTTACGTACAGCGTCTAGACCACGTAATACTTTGATGCTAGAGGAATCATAAGCTTTTTCTATGGTTTGTTCTGTTTGAGAAGCAGCTTGATCTTCTGAACTCATGGTTTCTCCCTAGTGAAAAATAGGTCTATCCAAAGGTGGTATTTCATTGCACAACAGCCTGCACCGTACCATTTTCAACTTTGAATAATTGATAAGAAATAGATAAATCATGTAAGTGTTTTTGCACTGAATCATGGTCTAAAGTGGTAATAAAAACTTGACTACCAAGATGGCTTAAACGCTCAATTAAACGCTGTTGTGCGGTTAAATCTAATTCTGCTGTCAGATCATCTAATAATACCACAGTTTCCTTATTACAAGCATGTAGCATTGCTATCTGTGACAGTTTTAACGCCATGATCAATAACTTTTTTTGCCCACGAGAGAGCACAACATCTGCATCCCCCATAGCGGTTTTTAACCTTAAATCTGCACGGTGCGGACCATACTCAGTATAGCCACGTTGGCAGTCTTTAAAGTGCTGATTGGTCAGATCATTCAACAGCCCTGTTTCGGCATGAAAGCCTGCACTATATTCCAACGTCACTGTTAAATGCGGCAATAAGGCTTGGAGATCTTGTTGGAAATATCGAGTCCACTGTTCCACCACATTACTGCGCAGACTATGTAATATCTCACCATAATCACTGAGCATTTTGTTCCACGGTTCTAAGTCAGACAGACTCAAATGACGTCGTGATTTCAGCAAACTATTCCGCTGTTTTAATGCCCGTGCATAATATTGCCATGCATGGTAAAACTCCGGTTCCACGTGGAACATCAACCAATCTAAAAGTTGACGTCGTGGCTTCGCACCATGATCAATAATATCGGTACTTTGTGGATCGATGAGTTGTAGCGGTAAAATCTTGGCCAACTGCCCTTGTGTCCCCACAAGGTCGCCATTGATTTTTATCACTTGCTCGCCCGACTGCATTTTTTGCATACCAATGCGGTCTGTTGCAGACTGCGCAAAGACGACAGCGTCAGGGCTGTTATTTTGAATATAATTTTTCGGAATATGGGTTCGAAAAGAACGTCCAGTTGCCAGCAAATGTACTGCTTCTAATACAGAAGTTTTGCCTGAACCATTTTGCCCATAAAAGACATTAAACGGTTGCAACCCAGAGAGTGCAACCGTCTTTAAATTTCGAACACGTTCTACATGTAAACGCGTGATATGCATAATAATTGAGACGTCAGTCCGAATTAAACACGCATTGGCATCACAACATAGGTTTGATCTTGTTGTTGTGGATCTTGTACCAATACAGATTGGTTGGCTTCTGTCATGGTCATTGCAACATCATCACCATCCAATACATTCAGAACTTCCAATAAGTACTGTGCATTGAATGACATTTCCATCGGTGCATCAGCATATTGAATTGCGAGATCTTCGATAGCTTCATCTTGCTCAGGGTTATTGGCACGAAGTTGTAAAGTGTCCGCATCAAACTTCAAGAATACGCCGCGCAATTTTTCATTACTTAAAATCGCCACACGTTGTAGTGATTGTTTAAATACATCATGTGCAATGCGCACATTTTTATCACCACCACGTGGAATCACACGGCGGTAGTCAGGGAATTTACCATCGATCAATTTTGTGGTGAAACGTACGGTAATATCACCCTGCTCTTTATCACGGCTGGCAATGGTAATCGTTACATTTAATAATTCACGACCAATTAACAACGATAATTGCTCGTCTTCAACACTCAATAGACGCTGCAATTCACCTACAGCTTTACGTGGAACAATCGCTTGCATTGCTTGTGTCGCATTCGAGCTTGCCACTGTTTCACACATCGCTAAACGGTGACCATCGGTCGTTACTGCACGCAATTGATTTTCATCAATTTCAAGCAAAGTACCCGTCAAATAAAAACGCACATCTTGAACCGCCATGGCAAAAGACGTTTTTTCAAATAAACGCTTTAACTCACGTTGAGTCACACCGACTTGAGTGCCTTGAGTATTTTCAGTGGTTAATAATGGATAGTCTTCTGCAGGCAAAGTACCCAATACAAAACGACTGTTGCCAGATTTTAAAATACAACGTTGATCTTCAGTAATTTGCAAATCAATCAATGCCGCTGACGGTAATGATTTACAGATATCCATCAATTTACGTGCAGGAACAGTCGTCACTCCTGCTTGTAAACATGCACCTTCAGTAAGTGGTGTGCTTGCAACCAGTTCAACTTCAAGATCTGAACCGGTAATGGTCAAAGCTTGCTCAGTTACCTGTACTTTTACATTGGATAAAATATTTAAGGTATGGCGACGTTCAACCGCTCCTACGACATGTGATAGAACATTCAGTAAGCTTTCTTTCGCGATTTTTAAACGCACGATACATTCCTCTAAAAACTGAAGATAGACAAAATAAATTAATTTTTTAGCAGTGTACTATGCGGCAGAATATACCGCATTGCAAGAACAGAATTTGAACGAAAAGACTTAACTTTGCAGCAGACGTTGCAAGTTTTTATAGTCCTCATTGAAGATTGGATCTTCTTCACGCAGGCTTTGTACTTTTTCACAGGCATGCATCACAGTACTGTGGTCACGATTACCAAAAGCCATACCAATTTCAGGGAAACTATCCCCTGTCAGTTCACGTGCTAGCCCCATAGCCAACTGACGTGGACGTGCATAAATACGTGTACGTTTTGGACCAACCAATTCTTTCAATGGAATACGGAAATATTCACTCACCACACGCTGAATGTTTTCAGTACTGATGGTGCGCGCACGAATTGCCAACACATCTTTTAACGATTCACGCACCACATCTAGATCGATTGGGGTGCCTTTAAAACGAGAAATGGCTACGACTTTATTCAGCGCACCTTCTAGTTCACGGACATTAGCAACCACTTGTTGAGCAATAAACAGCGCACAATTCCGTGGAAGTTCCACCCCATTGCTTTCCGCTTTTTTCAGTAAAATTTCAATACGGGTTTCAATATCAGGCGGTTCAACACCCACCGATAAGCCCCATGAAAAACGTGAAACCAAACGTGGATCTAGCTCAGTCAGTTCTTTTGGATAACGATCTGAGGTTAAAATGATTTGTTTAGATTCATCCAATAACGCGTTGAAGGTATAGAAAAACTCAACTAAGCTGGCCTCTTTACCCGCCAACAAATGAATATCATCCACCAATAACAAATCTAGCGAACGACAGTTTTTCTTGAATTCTTCGACCTTACCTTGCTGTAGCGAGCTCACAAAGTCTTGTACAAAACTTTCAGCCGTCATGTACATCACACGTGCATTCGGCTTCGCTTGCAATAATGCATTACCTACGGCTTGCATTAAATGGGTTTTACCTAAACCAGTCGGTCCATATAAAAATAACGGGTTATGCTGCGAAGCACCGGGCTGCGTCAAGACTTTACGACAGGTTTCTGCCGCCATCTGATTGGAACGACCTTCAACAAACAAGGAAAAGGTAAATAATGGGTTAAGCTGACGCTTACGGTTATTTTTTGAAGACGTCTCTTCTTTTTCTTTTTTAGGACGAGTCGGTGCCGATACTTGTGGTGTTGACTCTAATGCTGCGGTGGTTGTTGCTGGTTGTTCAGCTGCAGATAAAATTGCACCAGGCCGTGAATCAACCAAAATCTCAACTTTACGTACCCGACCTTCAGACAACTGTTCCGCTAAAATTGAAATCAGTTCTAAATGGTGCTCTTGAATATAGCGCGTCCAATACGGATTCGGTGCATAGAGTTTTAGACTATCACCTGCATCTTCTGCCACCAGTGGGCGTATCCACATTGTATAGACATTTCCTGAAAGCTCTTGTCGCAAGCGAGTTAAGCAGTCTGTCCAAAGCATGTGAAACCCCTATTTCAGTCCATTGTACGTAAAAAAATAATTCAACCCCGCCTAAGCGGGCAGCCATTCTAACCATCTTATCCACATCTGTCATGAACAAATCAGTCGAAATCGATCAAAAAAACGCAAATTGAGTTTAAATTTAAATTTAAATCACGTGTGGATAAGTTTATCCGCAAGCTGTGGATAAATTGTAGCACAAAGTTATCCACAAACTATCAAAATTATAAAAACATCGTTATCCACAATATAATTATTTGTTTTTTAAATCTAAAAATGCGTTTTCCACAGAAAATATCAACACTAATAGTAATAAATTTAAATTTTAAAATTTGAATTTATTTATAAGATCGACCCATTCTGGGGATAACTCGAGGGTTGGTTTAAATTCAAATTTAAATTCATAAAAACCAATTCACAAATTCGAGACTGTGGATAAATCTGTGAGTAAACTTGAAGATAACTTAAATAATTAACATATACAATGATTTAGTTTGTGAGTATTTTAATTTAAACCTTTATAACTGATTTCTAATCCTTATATTATCTTGATATATCACAGCCTAGATTTTGAAAGAAAGCGTGTTTTTCATTGACAGCTCAAGCAATGAGCACTAAAATCGCGAACCTTTACTGAAAGATCATTTTTGGAGTTTCGATATGAAACGTACTTTCCAACCTTCTGAGTTGAAACGTAAACGCGTTCATGGTTTCCGTGCTCGCATGGCTACTAAAGCTGGCCGTCAAGTATTAGCGCGTCGTCGTGCGAAAGGTCGTCACAGCTTAACTGTTTAATTTCAGTTAAGACTGTCAAGACTTGGGTGTTATGACAACACTTTACGGCTTTAGCACAGATGTGCGAATACACTGTGCTGCCGATTATAAAAGTGTGTTCGATGGTGCGCTTTTTAAAGTGCATCAACCCCATTTCTTATTTCTAGCAAAAATCTCCGAACAGCCGAATAGCCGTTTGGGTATTGTTGTTGCTAAGAAAAAAGTGCGCCGCGCACATGAAAGAAATCGAGTAAAGCGACTTGCACGCGAAAGTTTTCGCCTGCATCAACAGCAGTCTAATGTATTAGATATTGTCGTTATGCCAAAAATGGGCATAGAGGCGGTACCGAATGCAGAGTTGCATCAGCAATTACAATTTGCTTGGCAAAAATTGCAGCGCCTTGCAAATAAGCATAAAAAAATAGCTACCTCCCCACAAGCGTAGAGATGACCAATGGTTCGTTTACTGCATTGGCTCATTCGTTTCTATCAGATTGCGATTAGTCCTTTATTGGGACCACGCTGTCGTTATATTCCAACATGTTCTCAATATTCTTTGGAAGCAGTCCATCAACATGGTGCTGTACGTGGAGTGTGTCTAGCTGTTCAGCGTATTTGCCGTTGTCATCCTTGGGGCGGTTCAGGCTATGATCCTGTTCCATCAAAAGCAATTCGTTTTATTTCATTTCAGCAAATAGATTCTCAAACGCTTCACGTTGCTGTACCCTTTCGTGAACGTTTATTGAACCAAAATCACTCTAACCACTTGGGGTAATACCTATGCAACAATGGGCCAGGATTGCAATTCTAGGGGCCATGTTTGTTGTCGCATATTTGCTCATTTTGGCTTGGCAGAAAGATTATGGAAATGCGGAACAAAAACCTCAGCAAAATGCTGCGGTGGTAACGCATGAAGTATCTGCCGATTTACCAAATGGCCAGACAGCTACGGCTGCTACTGATGTGCCGCAAGCAAATAATGCTGCTACACAACAAACAACAGATGCCACTGCACCTGTTAGTCAACAGTTAATTTCAGTACAAACTGACCTTTACCATCTTTGGATTAATCCAAAGGGTGGCGATATTGTTCGTATTGAATTACTCAATCATGACAAAAATAAAGACAGCGATGAACCGTTTGTAATGCTTGAAAGCGATGCAAAACGGACTTATGTTGCTCAGTCTGGCTTAATTGGTCTTAATGGCCCTGACAGCAATCCGAAAGGACGTCCGACCTATGAGATTGAAAAATCTTCATATACGTTAAATGACGCAAAAGCTGTGAAGGGTAAAGATGGCCAAACAGCAAAAGTTTTGTCAGTACCAATGGTTTATAAAACAGCAGATGGTGTAGAGGTTATTAAAACCTTTAACTTCACTGAAGGTGAATACCCTGTTGTTGTGAATCATAAAATCGTGAACCGCAGTGCTCAGAACTGGCAAGGTCAGATGTTTGGTCAGCTTAAACGCGACAACTCTGAAGATCCAGGTAAATCTGATCAAGGTATTTTCACTTTAGGTACATTCCTTGGTGGTGCATGGGGTACGCCTGAAGAACATTACAACAAACTTAAATTTGCCAACTTCAATGAAGAAAAATTGAATGTTGAAGCAACTGGCGGTTGGGTTGCAATGGTTCAGCATTACTTCGTGAGTGCGTGGATTCCTGGACAGATCAAATTAACGCAAGCCAATGGTCAGCCTTATGCTGCGAAACTTGAGTCACGTAAATCTACTGATGATATGAACATTATTCAGTTCACTTCACCTGCAATCAATGTTCCTGCAGGAACTGTGGCAGAAGTAGATGCAACGTTCTATTCAGGTCCAAAAATCCAATCTGAATTAAAAGAATTGGCGGTTGGTTTAAACCAAACTGTAGACTACGGTTGGTTGTGGCCTATTGCGAAATTATTGTTTGTCGGTCTTGAGTTTTTCCACGGTTTAGTGGGTAACTGGGGTTGGTCAATTATTCTATTGACGATTCTGGTGAAACTGATCTTATGGCCATTGTCGTCGAAGAGCTACCGCTCTATGGCGAAAATGCGTGTGATTGCACCTGAAATGCAACGCATGAAAGAAGAGTTCGGTGAAGACCGTATGCGCTTCTCGCAAGAAATGATGGCATTGTATAAACGTGAACAAGTGAATCCACTGTCGGGTTGCTTGCCGTTATTGCTCCAAATGCCGATCTTCCTTGCTTTGTACTGGGTATTGATGGAGTCTGTTGAACTACGTCATGCGCCGTGGTTAGGTTGGATTCAAGATTTATCTGCGATGGATCCATGGTTTATTTTGCCGCTATTAATGGGCTTGACCATGTTCATTCAGCAAAGTTTGAACCCACAACCGGCTGATCCAATGCAGGCGAAAGTCTTCAAAATCATGCCAGTGATCTTTACGGTATTTATGTTGTTCTTCCCTGCGGGCCTTGTGCTTTACTGGATCTGTAACAACAGTATTACTATTCTTCAACAAGGTTTGATTAACAAATCAGTTGAAAAAGACCGTTTAAAACGTGAAGCGGCTGACTCAGCAAACTAAGCATTGCTGATGGGCTGAATAAATCCGCTTAAGATGGTAATCTTAGGCGGATTTTTCTTTATCTGTCGTTTGAAAATTTTTAGGTGAATTTTATGTTAAACCGAACCACCATCGCAGCAATTGCCACACCGCCGGGTCGTGGTGGTGTCGGCGTGATTCGCCTGTCTGGTCCCAAATCTTATGCCATTGCAGAAGCATTAACGCAGCAATCCCTACCTCAAGCTCGTTTTGCTGGTTTCCGTAAGTTTTATGATGCATCGAATGAAATCATGGATGAAGGTTTGGTGATTTGCTTTCCAAATCCGCACTCTTTTACGGGCGAGGATGTGGTGGAGCTTCAAGGTCATGGCGGCCCCGTTATTCAAAATGCATTATTGGCACGGTTACTTGAATTGGGTGCTATTGCTGCAAAAGCGGGCGAATTTTCAATGCGCGCCTTTGAAAATGGCAAAATGGACTTGGTGCAAGCCGAGGCGATTGCCGACCTGATTGATGCCACCTCACAAGCAGCGGCACGTTCTGCGGTACGTTCATTACAAGGTGCCTTTTCGAGCAAGGTTAATACGGTGCTAGAAAAACTTATCCATTTGCGTTTGCATGTGGAAGCAGCGATTGATTTTCCTGAAGAAGAAATCGACTTTTTGGCGGATGGTAAGATTTTGGGCTTATTGGATGAAGTGGCAAGCTCGGTCCATGCTGTACAGCAGTCTGCTCGTCAAGGTCAGTTACTACGTGAGGGTTTACAAGTGGTGATTGCCGGTAAACCTAATGCAGGTAAGTCATCTCTACTCAATGCTTTGGCGGGTGTGGAACGTGCGATTGTGACGAATATTGCAGGTACGACACGTGATGTTTTACATGAAAAAATAAGCCTCAATGGTTTGCCGATTACTTTGACCGATACCGCTGGTTTACGTGAAACCGGTGATATCGTCGAAAAAGAAGGGATTCGCCGCGCAATTAAAGAAATTGAGCAAGCTGACTTGTTACTTTTGGTCTATGACTTAAGTCAGGGCGAAGATCCACTGCAATTGGCTCAAGCGTACTTCGCGGATCATATTGAACCGAAGCGTTTGATGCTGATTGGTAATAAATGCGATTTGACGGGATCTACCGCAGAAATTACCGATTTAAACGGTTTTCGACATATTCGTGTTTCGGCTAAACAAGAAACCGGCGTTCAAGCGCTTATTGATGCGATTACAGCGCATGCAGGCTTTCAACCAGAGGAAGATACCTTTATTGCTCGAACACGTCATTTAGATGCAATGAAGCGCACTCAGCGCTATCTTGCAGAAGCACGTGAGCAGTTGGTGGTTTATCATGCGGGTGAGTTGGTAGCCGAGTCTCTACGTTTGGCGCAAAATGCCTTAGGTGAAATTACGGGTGATTTCAGTGCAGATGATTTACTCGGGAAGATTTTTGGATCGTTCTGTATCGGAAAGTAATAAAACGATTGAGCTCCTCATTTCACCTATGGATAGATCCATCCAAAGCACGATGTTCGAAAACATCGTGCTTTTTTTACATCGTTTAGCGAGGGTTTGAGCCCAAAATGATTTTAAAGATCGTTCTCAGCACATCTTTCATTTTCATCCCATAAAAAGGATTGATTGCTGCTCTTTTCGATGCGGCTTCAACTTTGACTTTGAGTGTTGCATAGTCTGGAAATTGTTGCTGTTGCGAAGATTTTTCGACCGCTGACAAAATATCAATTAAAAAAGCACGATTGATTTTTGAACTTAATGGAATGGATTGATACCACTGTTTTTCAAAGCGACGATCTAAAAAGATATCGGGAATTTCGGGGCTAGTGGCATAAAACATGGCTTTGGTGCGCATACATTTGCTGCATTGACCACAATTTTTAGGTCGAGCCGTATAGTTCACACAGATCGACAGGGTTTGTAAATCTAAGTTCGATTGGCTTAAAAATGCGGTTTTTTGTGATCGCGTGACATCATCGTCGAGGGTGATTAAGACCCCAGATCGGTTCTTCATCAATCGGTTGGATGCCGTATTTGAGCCATAGGGATGAACGAATAATTGTTGATCTAAACGGTAATCGGCTGAAATTCGATATTGCTGGTAATGTTCAAAAATCGAAGCGCAGGAAAACAGCGAAAAGATATGTGTGACATGCGAACCTTTAGGGTTACAGCCATATTTACTGTACAGCGCGTAAGCATCAGTTTTTACCACGCGACTTTGCTTAAAAACTTGGCTTCTAAAACTATGGGTCTGATCCATTAAGGCCTGAAATTTTTCATGGTCATCAAATTTATAATCCATTCCATGCACAGTGAGACAATCAGAGTCTTGTCCATTTTCAAGAAAAGCTTTGTATGTACTATATGTGGAGTCAATCCCACCGCTAAAAAAGCTTAAATTTTGAGTGGGTTGGTTTGCTGGTGGTGTTTGAATGATTGATGCAGCACTGAGCATGACTGGTTGATATAAATCAGGTAACCAAGCGGCCCAGACCGTTGAAACCTCACGTGCGGAGTGGAGGGTTTGTATTGAAATAGGTCCTTCTACATGCAGCGGGATGCCAAGGCGCATAGCAATGGGTAAAAAGCCCCAAACGATAAAATCATAGGTTTCTAATTGCGGTAAGGATTCAAAGGGTAAAATATAGTGAATATTCCCGTATTCGCTGTTGGCGATGATTTGATTTTCTGCAGTGTTAATTTGACATTGAATTTTTAGCATTTTTTAAAATTTTTGAATCACATCACACAAGATCTTAATTTAATTTGATTGATTTTTATAGGGTTTCTTAATTGTTTTTGGGTTTAAGAAGCACCCAATACAAGATGCTTCTTGAATAAGTTTAGTGGTTAATTGGTGTTCAGACTGCGGTGCCAAAGCAATAAGCCGATACACAATAAACCTACGCCAATACAAAAACCTAAAACACCGACCATCAAGCCAAAATGATCAGATAAATAACCGGCCGCAATAATTGGAATAATGGTGCCTAGATATCCAATAAATAAATAGGTCGAGATCACCGCAGCACGGTTTTGATTGTTGGTCATTTGATGAACTAAGCCAAATGCGCCTAAAAGCCCCAGACCATGACCGACACCCACTAAAATATCGCTAATAAAAAACAATGCACTCCAGTGTTGGGTCATACATAGGGCAAGAAGTGCATAGCTCAGTATTAACACCATTAAGCCGGCATTGACACATTTTTCAGAAGGAATCGATTTCGCCATAAATTGCACGACAGCGGAAACCAGCAAGATACTTGCAATGGCACTACCACTGACCAAAGGGCCATGCCATGGGATCGCATCTTTGACGAAAGAGGGTGCGAGTGATGCAAATAAGCTAAAAGAGCCAAAGGCACAAAAGGCAGTCAGTCCGGCGATATAAAATCGTGAATGATCACGCTTTTCAGGCAATTCCAAATGTGGTGCCACTGAAAAAGGCTGTGGCTCAAAGTTCGGTGTGCGAATAAAAAACAACCCAATTAGACATGCCAAACCCCCAAAGATCACAGGGATATAAGGGGTGACTAAAGGCTGTTCCGAAAATTGGGCAATCACCCCACCAATAAATGGGCCAAGACCAAAACCAATCACGGTAATGATTGAACTCAGCTGCGGTGCATTATTTTTATGCTGTTCAGGAATGGTATAGAGAGGTGGTAATTAAACCCGAGGCAATCCCGATAATAAAGCGCCCGATAGATAACCACAGTGCATTACTGGCAAACACTGATAAGCTTAAACCTAAGATGATGCACGCCATACCGATTTGCAGGGTTCTTAAAAAACCAAAACTGTTACTGGTACGACCTAAAAACAGCAAGGTCGCTAGGCAACCAAACATGTAGGCAACAAAGATATAGGTGATATGACTCGGCAGCAGTCCCCAAAGTTGTTGATAAATGGGATACAGAGGACTAGCTAGCGCTGTACCAATAGTGCCCATACAGAGTGCAAGGCTCACCATGATAAACGGTCGCCAAGAGGGAGATGTGGTC